>NZ_JADP01000006.1:0-224322 GCF_000518445.1 Shewanella sp. 38A_GOM-205m
TAAGTGAACATGGTCTATCTGGATATTTAGCTCTACTATCCGACACCTCTTCATGCCGCTATAGATATAAATTCCGACAAACCTCCTGCCCAACTCGGCCCTTCAAGATCCTGTGTCTATACTTTGGCTTCCATACAATGTGATACTGACAGCGATAGAAGACGTGCGATGCACTTTCATATCGGCTCATACTGCTTACTCCTTGATTTGCTGGTAACAAACCGACTCAGTATGCAGCATGGGCACTCTTCGGGCTGAGCCCCGACTTGACGATCACCACCTCCATAGGAGGTGGTTTTGGGGTGACAATCAAAAGAACCCGGCATTGGCCGGGTTCTTGGTTTTGAGGTGCGATTGTTCACCTTCAATAGGGAGGTGCTTATGTGTCCTTGCCGGCCAGTTCCATGTGCATCTTGATCAGGTGTTCTTCCATATCAAAGGTGACAGTAAAGCCAAGACTCTTGGCGAGACTGGCCATATTGCGGTTCTCGAACATGGTGAAGCCGGTTAACACCTGGGTGCCCGTGGTGCGGTAGTAGTTGATAAGCTTCTCCAGCAATAACTTACCAATACCGATCCCCTGATGGGAACTGCGAACCGCCATGGCAAATTCCGCTTCTGTGTTATCCGGATCGATAGAGGCTCGCACTGCACCCAAGGTTTCCTCTTCGCCATTTTCATCTCTTATGGTGGCGATAAACGCCATCTCACGGGCGTAATCTATTTGGGTCAGTACCGCCATTTCTTCGTGGGTCATACGCGAGCGCACCCCGAAATAGCGCTTGTATCTGTCTTCATCTGTCAGCGAGTTGTCAAAGTCCAGATGCTTGGGTTCATCTTCCGGCAGTATCGGCCGCAACATCACCTCAAGGCCGTTACGCAGTTTGGCTTTCTCTTCCAGCTCTTTGGGGTAGGGTTGAATCGCCAGTCGTCCGGCGTTATCCGTAACTTCCGGGTTCAGGCGCAGATTGACATCCAAGAGGGTAATTTTCTCGCCCGCAGCCAATACAGGATTAAGATCCAGGCTCTCGATTTCGGGGCAATCGATAATGAGCTGCGAAATCTGGGTCAACATCAGGCACAAGGCTCGCATATCCAAGCCTTGGGGCAAGTGACGATCGCGGATCTTTTGAGTCTTGAGCGCCTGGATCACCATATAACGTGCCAGTGCCATATTCAGTGGCGGCAAGGCGACAGCCGCATCCCGGGTGGGTTCCCACTCGGAGCCACCTTCACCGAGCATGATGGCTGGGCCGAACACTGGGTCGTTGATTACCGCGACTCTGAGCTCCTGTGCGCCGGCGGTCAGCGCCATCTTTTGCACTATCATGCCTTCCACCGAGGCTGCAGGGTTGGAGGCGTGCACCCGTTCGACAATGGCCGCCGCGGCCTGATTGACCTCGTTAGCCGATGTCAGATTCAGCATTACCCCGTGAACGTCCGATTTATGCAAAATATCCGGTGATTGCACTTTCAATGCCACGGGATAACCCGCCTTATCGGCAATGGCCACGGCTTCGGCCGCATCCCTGGCAAACCAGGTATCTATGGTATCCAAGCCATAGGCGTTGAGTATGTTGCGGGCATCATGGGTTTCCAGTACCCGTTTGCCCTTGGCTATGGCTTGCTGCAACAGATTTCTGGCGGTAGTGCTGTCTGTTGGGATAGTGTCAGGTATAGATTGCGGCACTTCCTGCAGCAGTTTTTGGTTACGGCGATACTCCACCATATGCATAAAGGCGCGCACGGCGCCCTCGGGTGTGCGGTAAGTTGGGATCCCCGCCTTGGAAAAGTGCTTTCGAGCCCGATAAGCGGCATCTTCACCGCTCCAGTTGGTTAAGATGCTCACCCGGTTACGTTTTGGGTGCTGTTTGACAGTTTCAATCAAGGCATCGGCTATGGTGACACTTTCGCCAAGGGCCGAAGGAGAGTGCAGTACTAGGATGGCGTCCAGCTCATCACTGTCCATTAATACCGACAGCGCCTGGCTGTAACGCTCGGCACCGGCATCACCTATGATGTCCACCGGGTTTTGCCCGGACCAGGTAGAGGGCAACAGCTGCGAGAGTTTCTCCACAGTGGTGTCGGACAACTGTGCTAGCTTGCCACCCTTGAGCACCAATTCATCCACCGCCAGCACGGCGGGACCGCCGCCATTTGATAAAATACACAGGCGCTCGCCATTGAGCGGGTTGAGGTGAGCCAGACTCTCGAGCGCTGCAAATAGCTCAACCAAGTCGGTGACCCGCAGCATACCGGCGCGGCGAAAGGCGGCCTCGTATACGGCATCATTACCGGCAATGCCACCTGTGTGCAGTTTGGCGGCATTGCCACCTTCGGCGCTTCGGCCGGATTTGATCACCAAAATAGGCTTATGCCGGGCTGCGGCTCTGGCTGCCGACAGGAAGTGGCGCTTCTCATTGACCGAATCTATGTAAAGCATGATGGCGCTGGTGCGGGAATCGCGGCCGAGAAAATCCAGCAGCTCATCGAAGTCTATGTCTGTGGCATCACCGAGGGAAATAAATGAGGAGAAGCCGATCCCTTTGTTGTTGGCCCAGTCGAGTACTGTGGTGCAGATGGCTGCAGACTGGGATACAAAGGCTATTTTGCCGGGCAGGGCACCGGCATGGGCCAGGCTGGCATTGAGTCCCTGGGGCGGCAACATCATCCCCAAACTGTTGGGGCCGAGGATCCGCATGCCGTAACGTCTGGCGTTGGCTTGAGTCTGTTCAAGCAGATTTTCGCCTTGTTCGTTTAATTCATCGGCCATACCGGAGGCCATGATGATCGCCACTTTGCAGCCAAATTGTGCCAGGGTTTCCACTATCGCAGCTACGCTGGAGGCGCGGGTACAGATGATGGCCAGGTCAGGTTTGATCGGCAAAGATTCGATATTGGGATAGGCCAACACGCCCATAACCGCGTTATACTTGGGCGTTACCGGCATAATTGGCCCGGCAAAGCCCCCCGAGAGCAGGTTTTTCATTACCACATTGCCCGCACGCTTGTCGCGATTGGACGCGCCAATGACGGCGATGGACCCAGGTTTGAACAGCGTGTGCAGAGTACGTTGGCTCATGAATTTCCCTGTCGGCAAAGGATCTTGTCTATGCTCCATGATTCCATGGCCGGTGAAAGTAAGCAATATGCAAAAAGTCGGGCTTGAATTATAAAAATATTATTCAGTAGAGGGGCTTACTCATACTGGGGAATACAGAGATGGTTACAACAGAAAATGGCAGCTCGAATAGAATAAGAGGGAAATTTTAAGCATAAAAAAACCTGCTTGAAGCAGGTTGCTTGGTACACCCGAGTGGACTCGAACCACCGACCCCTACCATGTCAAGGTAGTGCTCTAACCAGCTGAGCTACGGGTGTATTGCATGATTTTCATTTTTGGCACTCTGAAGAGAGTGGTACACCCGAGTGGACTCGAACCACCGACCCCTACCATGTCAAGGTAGTGCTCTAACCAGCTGAGCTACGGGTGTATTGCGTTTTTCAGGCTGCCGCCCTCGAACGAGCGCTATATTAAGGGCGAGCAGCCGCCAGTTGCAAGTAAAAAAACACAAATTTTTATTGAGTGGCGAATTGCTGCACAACTTGCTGTAGCTTTGATCGCATTCGGCTTAATTTGTGCTCACGTCAGAGATAACCGCGAACTGTTTGCCACTTTTCTGGATATATCTCAGACGGATAGCAAAGAGTATCGCGGCTACGGTCAAGCCGGCGATAAGCCCAATCCAGAATCCGTGTGCTCCCATGGCGGGTACCAGAAAATCGGTATACGCTAATACATAACCCAGGGTCATCCCCACAGCCCAATAAGCAAACAAGGTGATGAAAAAGGCGCTGCGGGTATCCTTGTAGCCACGAAGGGCACCGGCCGCAACCACTTGTACCGAATCTGACAACTGATATAGAGCAGCCATCAGCATCAGACTGCCTGCCAGAGTGACCACTTCTGGGTTGTCATTATAGAGCAGGGCAATCTCATACCTGAATACCACAGTCGCCACCGCGGTTAGCATGGCCAGAGAAAAGGCGATAGCCAATCCCACCTTGGTCACCAGTGCCGACACATCACTCTGACCCCGGCCTAGGTAATAACCGACCCGAATAGAAACGGCTATGCCGATGGAGAGTGGCAACATAAATACAATCGAGGAGAAATTCAGCGCAATTTGGTGCCCGGCCACGACAGTGGCACCGAGAGGCGCCAGTAACAAGGCGATCACCGCAAACAGACTAACTTCAAAGAACAGCGCCATGGCAATAGGCATGCCCAGCTTGGTCATCTCCATAATGGTGTGCAAATGGGGTTTGTGAAACGCCTTGAAGGGAGCCAACTCGCTAAAGCGTTTATGCCACTGCATATAGATGGCCATGGCCAGGAGCATGGCCCAAAACACCAAAGCGGTAGCGACACCACAGCCGGCGCCGCCCATGGCGGGCATGCCAAAGTGACCATTGATAAAGATATAGTTGGCCGGGATATTCACCGCCAGGCCGACAAAACCTATGATCATGGTCGGCAGCGTATAGGAGATCCCTTCGCTGCAGCCCCTGAGCACTTGATAGAGCACAAAGGCCGGCGCCCCCCAGAGAATGCCGTCAAGATAACCTATGGTCAGGCGCTTGAGCTCAGGCTCCAGTTCCATCCAATCCAAAATATGTGGCGCAGATGCCAGAAACAGCATCACACCCAAGGCGCCGGTTATGGCAATATAGGCAGCCTGAAAGGCAAGCGGTTGAATCGCCTTTTGGTTGTTTGCACCGTGATGATGGGCAAACATGGGAGTAAATGCCAGCAATAGGCCTTGAACGAACAGAATGGCCGGTAGCCAGAGACTGGTTCCGACAGCGACGGCTGCCATGTCGACAGCACTGACTCTGCCGGCCATCAGGGTATCGATAAACCCCATCATTGTCTGGGTAAGTTGTGCAATAAGCACAGGCAAAGCCAGTTGAACTAAGCGTTTGGCCTGAAAGCCGGTGTGATTCATGAAAGCAGCCCTAACAACTAAGCGAGTGAGAAAATGTTTACAGGTATTGTTCAAGCCAAGTGTGAAATCTTGGCGATCGAGAAAAAGCCCGGGCTAAATACCCTCGAAGTCGCTCTGCCTCCCGCCTTGCGCGAGGGATTGGAAATAGGAGCGAGTGTTGCCAACAACGGTGTTTGCCTGACGGTAACCCAGCTTGCTGATGATAGGGCGTTTTTCGACGTAATGGAAGAGACTCTGGCGGTGACTAATCTGGTCGGACTAAGGGTTGGTGACAAGGTTAACATAGAGAGGTCACTCAAGTTTGGTACCGAGCTTGGGGGTCACATTCTTTCCGGCCATGTGCATACCCAGGCGCAGTTGGTGCATCTGGATATCAGTGACAGCCATTACAATATGCAGCTGGAAGTGGCCGAAGAGTGGTTGAAGTACATCTTCTATAAGGGCTTTATCGGTATCAATGGATGTAGCCTCACCGTTGGCGAGGTCAAAGGCAATCGCTTTATGCTGCATCTCATTCCTGAGACTCTCAGACTGACCAATCTGCAGGACTATCGGGAAGGGGATTGGCTGAATATCGAAATTGACAGTCAGACCCAAACGATAGTGGATACGGTCGAGCGCGTACTAGCTCAACGACACCTGGCTTAATTGTCGCCGATACACTTCATTCGCGGCCGCACTCGTCCTATATAAGCAGCCTGAAACGGGGTTTTCAGTAGAGCTGTTCGTCATCGCCATCGACGTACAGCTCTATCATGTGCCTCTGGTCATTGATGTGCATCCGCATATGGATAGGGTTGCAACATACCCGGCAATCATTATAGAACTCCTGATCGCCGCCGCTGGCGTCGAGCTCCACCTTTTGATGGTGGCCGCAATGGGGGCAGCAGATAGTCTGACTCTTGAGTTGCATGGTTTCCTCCTTTGTCCGGTAGCGCTATGCCCTTTGGACGATAGAACCTCATATCACAACACAGTTCAAGTATAGCCCCAGGCTGTGAGCAAAAGCTTGTCCCTTGAGTGTTTTTGGGTTGCGCAGGCAAGGGCTTATCCCGTAAAATTGCCAGCCTGCCCGGCGGAGACCTTAAGGCTCCTGTACTGCCTTAACCCAAGGGCTAAACACTCTTTTTTAATTGATAACCAAGTGGCCCTACGTGTGGGTCACCACTGGACAAGGAATTTTCATGCCTGTAATTACACTTCCCGATGGGAGCAAACGCGAGTTTGCCAACCCAGTCTCTACACTCGATGTTGCTGCTGATATTGGTCCCGGTCTGGCGAAAGCCTGTATTGCCGGACGAGTCAACGGCGAGTTAAAAGATGCCTGTGATCTGATCGAAACAGATGCAGAACTGTCGATCATCACGGCCAAAGATGAAGAAGGGCTGGAAATCCTTCGTCACTCTTGCGCACACTTGTTGGGTCATGCGATCAAACAGCTGTGGCCTGAAACCAAGATGGCGATTGGTCCTGTTATCGATAACGGCTTCTACTATGACATCGACCTGGAACATAAACTGACCCAGGAAGATCTGGAGAAGCTGGAAAAACGCATGCTGGAACTGGCCAAGACCAACTATGACGTGGTCAAGCGTGTGGTCAGCTGGCAGGAAGCTCGTTATACTTTCGAGTCTCGCGGCGAGCCTTACAAGATGGCGATCCTGGATGAGAACATCAGCCGTGATGCCACTCCGGCGCTGTATCACCACGAAGAATACACAGATATGTGTCGCGGGCCCCATGTGCCCAACATGCGTTTCTGTCATTTCTTTAAGCTGATGAATGTTGCCGGTGCCTACTGGCGTGGTAACTCAGACAACAAGATGTTGCAGCGTATCTATGGTACTGCCTGGGCCGACAAGAAAGCGCTCAAGACTCACTTGACCCGTCTGGAAGAAGCGGCCAAGCGTGATCACCGTAAAATCGGCAAGCAGCTGGATCTGTACCACATGCAGGAAGAAGCCCCTGGTATGGTGTTCTGGCACAACGACGGCTGGAGCGTATTCCTTGAGCTTGAGCGTTTTATTCGCCAGAAGCTGAGCCAGTACGACTATCAGGAAGTGAAAGGTCCACTGATGATGGACCGCGTGTTGTGGGAACGTTCCGGTCACTGGGATAAATACGCCGAGGCGATGTTTACAACCAGCAGTGAGAACCGCGAATACGCCATCAAGCCGATGAACTGCCCCGGCCACGTACAGATTTTCAATCAGGGCCTCAAGTCCTATCGCGATCTGCCGCTGCGGATGGCCGAGTTCGGCTGTTGTCACCGTAACGAGCCTTCGGGCGCCTTGCACGGTCTGATGCGGGTTCGTGGTTTTACCCAGGACGATGCGCACGTATTCTGTACTGAAGAGCAGGTGCAATCCGAAGTCAGCAAGTGTATCAAGATGGTGTACGACACCTATTCCACTTTCGGCTTCAGCAATATCGTAGTTAAGCTTTCTACCCGTCCAGAGAAGCGTATCGGTGACGATGCCATGTGGGACAGGGCAGAAGAAGCTCTGAAACAAGCGCTGCGCAGCAACGATATCGAATTTGAAATACTGCCAGGTGAAGGTGCCTTCTACGGCCCTAAAATCGAATTCACTCTGCATGACTGCCTGGATCGCGCCTGGCAGTGCGGTACAGTGCAGCTCGATTACGCCTTACCGGGGCGCCTGGGCGCGACTTATGTCGCCGAAGACAACAGCCGTCAGACTCCTGTGATGATCCACCGTGCGATTTTGGGCTCTTTGGAGCGATTCCTCGGTATCCTCATCGAAGAGTTCGCGGGCCGCTTCCCAACCTGGCTGGCTCCTATGCAGGTTGTTGTTATGAACATAACAGACAAACAAGCTGATTATGTTGAAGAAGTAGTCGAATTCTTCAAGGAACAGGGCATACGCGCCTCTAAAGACTTGAGGAATGAAAAAATAGGCTTTAAAATACGCGAGCACACTTTGAGGCGGGTTCCTTATTTGCTGGTCATAGGTGATCAGGAGATGGAAAATCGGGAAGTCGCTGTGCGTACCCGAGACGGGGTGGACTTAGGCAAGATGCGAATCGATGATTTCGCCGCTAAGGTCAAGCAACAAATTTCACTCCGTAGTCTTGAATTGTTGGAGGATTAGGTCATAAAGATCAAAAAATCAGCAGGCCGTCAGGCGGCCCCGAATAGAATCAATGAAGAAATTACCGGCGTACCAGAGGTACGTTTGAATGGCGTGGATGGTGAAGCCATTGGTATCGTCAGCATCAAAGAGGCTCAGGAAGTAGCCGATGAGGCAGGTCTGGATCTGGTTGAGATCAGTCCTAATGCTGAGCCGCCTGTATGCCGTATCATGGACTACGGTAAATATCTGTTCGACAAGGCAAAAGCCCAGAAAGAACAGAAGAAGAAGCAGAAACAGATCCAGGTGAAGGAAGTTAAATTCCGCCCTGGTACTGATGAAAACGACTATCAGGTAAAACTACGCAACCTGATTCGTTTTCTGGAAGATGGAGACAAAGCGAAAGTTACGCTGCGTTTCCGCGGACGCGAAATGGCACACCAGAACCTGGGTATGGATCTTCTGAACCGTATCAAGGGCGATCTGGAAGAGTATGCGGTTGTTGAATCTTTCCCGAAAATGGAAGGTCGACAAGCCATCATGGTGCTGGCGCCCAAGAAGAAATAGCAGGGCAATCCTGAAAAGTAGCAAAGGTCTACGGGCCTTTGCTCGCCTTGCGTTTTATTAATGTCCCAATGCGGAGTTTTAGTAATGCCTAAAATGAAAACCGACAAGGGTGTAGCGAAGCGTTTTAAGAAAACCGCCAATGGTTTCAAGCGTAAGCAAGCCCATCTGCGTCACATCCTGACCAAGAAGAGCACCAAGCGTAAGCGTCATCTGCGCGCCAAGTGTTTAGTTGCCAAAGCTGACGTGCCTATGATCGCACGCCAACTGCCATACGCTTAATTAGGAGGAATTGAAAAATGCCAAGAGTTAAGCGTGGTGTAACTGCACGAGCTCGTCACAAGAAAGTTCTTAAACTTGCCAAAGGTTACTACGGTGCCCGTTCACGTACTTTCCGTGTAGCGGTACAGGCCGTAACCAAAGCAGGTCAATATGCTTACCGTGACCGTCGCCAGAAGAAACGTCAATTCCGTCAACTGTGGATTGCACGTATCAATGCGGCTTCTCGTCAGAATGGTCTTTCATACAGCCGTTTCATCAACGGTCTGAAAAAGGCGTCTATCGAAATCGATCGTAAGATTTTGGCAGACATCGCTGTATTCGACAAAGTAGTGTTTGCTACTCTGGTAGAAAAAGCGAAGGAAGCACTGGCAAACTAATCTCTCAGGAGATAAGTTGTAGTTGCTGTTAAAAAGGGACCTAAGGTCCCTTTTTTCATACCTGTGATTTGCCTATGTTTTAATGCCTCAGACAAAAAAGCCAGTCATCAATGACTGGCTTTTTCAGTATATCGGCAGAGCTTATTTCTGGGCATCCAGGAAGCGCTCGGCATCCAGAGCCGCCATACAACCGGTTCCGGCTGAGGTGATGGCCTGACGGTAGTGCTGATCCATCACATCGCCGGCGGCGAATACGCCTTTGACGCTGGTCTGGGTGGCATTGCCGTTGAGGCCGCTTTCGACCTTGATATAACCGCCATTCATCTCCAACTGGCCTTCGAAAATACCTGTGTTGGGGCTGTGGCCAATGGCGACAAACACCCCGGCCACTTCCAAATCGGAAATACTGCCGTCTTTGGTGCTCTTCATCTTGAGTCCGGTCACGCCCATGGCATCGCCGGTCACTTCATCCAATGTCTTGTCCAGGTGCAGAATTATGTTGCCGTTTTCGACTTTGTCCATCAGACGATCGATAAGAATCTTCTCAGAGCGGAAGGTATCGCGGCGATGGATCAGGTGTACTTCGGCAGCTATGTTGGAAAGATAGAGTGCTTCTTCAACAGCCGTGTTACCACCACCGATGACAGCCACTTTCTGATTGCGATAGAAGAAACCGTCACAGGTGGCACAAGCAGATACACCACGACCCTTGAAGGCTTCTTCAGATGGCAGACCAAGGTACTTGGCGGATGCGCCTGTGGCTATGATCAGCGCATCACAGGTGTACTCACCGTTGTCACCTTTCAAGGTGAAAGGGCGCTGTTGCAGGTCCACTTCATTGATATGGTCGAAGATAATTTCGGTATCGAATTTCTCGGCATGCTTTTGCATCCGTTCCATAAGCGCAGGACCTGTCAGGCCTTCGGCATCGCCGGGCCAGTTTTCGACTTCGGTCGTAGTGGTTAACTGGCCACCCTGCTGGATACCTGTGATCATCACAGGCTTGAGATTGGCGCGGGCAGCATAAACGGCTGCGGTATAGCCTGCGGGGCCTGATCCCAGGATCAAAAGATTACAATGTTTGGCTTGGCTCATTTTATTCTCCGTGCCTTGGCAAATTGCAGCGATTGTAGGTAATTTACCCCTAAGGGTAAAGCGCCAGGAATAGAATCTTCAAGATTGACTTAATCGAAAAAAAGGAGCCCAGAGGCTCCTTTAAAGCGATTAGTTGATTTGCTTACTGTAACAGTTCGCTGGCAGCGGTATAAGCCATATTGTGGGCTTCTGCGACTTCTTTACAGGTGATCTTACCGTGCATCACGTTAAGACCATTCAGCAAGTGCTTGTCAGACAAGAGCGCGTCGCGGTAACCCAGACGGGCCAGCTTGAGAATGTAGGGTAGGGTAGCGTTGTTCAGGGCAAAGGTGGAAGTACGTGCCACGGCGCCCGGCATATTGGCTACACAGTAATGCACTACATCATCGACGATATAGGTAGGATCCTGGTGAGTTGTGGCATGAGAGGTTTCCACACAGCCCCCCTGATCTATGGCGACATCCACTATGGCGGCCCCAGGCTTCATCTTCTTGATGTGCTCACGGGTAACCAGCTTGGGCGCTGCCGCGCCGGGGATCAACACGCCACCTATGACCAGATCGGCCTGCAATACATGCTTTTCAATGGCATCGGCCGTCGAGTAGATAGCCTTGACCTTGGAGCCGAACTGAACATTCAAACGACGCAGCGCGTCGATGGAGCGATCAAGCACCACTACATCGGCACCCATGCCCACCGCCATTTGCGCCGCATTGGTACCTACCATGCCGCCGCCGATAATCACAACTTTAGCCGGTTCAACTCCGGGGACACCACCGAGCAACATGCCCAGACCGCCCATGGATTTTTCCAGCGCCATGGCACCGGCTTGGATGGACATGCGTCCGGCCACTTCTGACATGGGGGCCAGCAAAGGCAAGCCACCACGGTCATCGGTAACAGTTTCATAAGCGATACAAACAGCGCCGCTGTTGACCAGTTCTTCAGTTTGGGGCAGATCGGGGGCAAGGTGCAGATAGGTAAAGAGGATCTGGTCATGGCGCAGCATGGCACGTTCTACGGCCTGTGGCTCTTTGACTTTGACTATCATCTCAGCCTTGGCAAAAACCTCGGCGGCCGTGTCCAGAATAGACGCCCCGGCATCGATATAGTCCTGATCGGTAAACCCAATCCCATTACCAGCATTCGTTTCGATAAAAACCTGATGACCATGCATAGTCAATTCGCGTACGCTGGAAGGTACCATACCCACACGATACTCATGGTTTTTGATTTCCTTTGGAACACCAATTATCATTTTCGAGCCTCAATATACTAAAAAACCCACTTTTAATGGGCATAATTGTTATTTTATAGTGACCTGAACGTGATCAATTCAGGAAAGTCTAGTATAGTATTGCCCGGGCAGATTATGCTGCTAAACTTCCGACATACGCAAAATTAAATGTTGTTTTAGTGATAAAACAAGGTTAAAAATATGGTAAATAATAAAAAGAGTCCTGTAAAAGACTTGGATCGTATCGATCGTAACATTCTTAATGAACTGCAAATTGACGGTCGCATTTCCAACGTTGAGCTTTCCAAACGTGTTGGTTTGAGTCCAACTCCCTGCCTTGAACGCGTCAAGCGTCTCGAAAAACAAGGTTACATTAACGGCTATACCGCACTGGTTAACCCGCACTTTTTGGGCGCATCCTTGTTGGTATTTGTCGAGATCACCCTCAACCGGGATACTCCGGAAGTCTTCGATAAGTTTAATCGCGCCGTGCAGCTTTTGGATGATATTCAGGAGTGCCACCTGGTATCGGGCGATTTCGATTATCTGCTGAAGACACGGGTATCCGATATGTCTGCCTATCGTAAATTGCTGGGCGAAACCTTGCTGAAGCTGCCTTCAGTGTCCGACACCCGTACCTACGTGGTGATGGAAGAGGTGAAGCAGACCAGCAAAGTGGCCATCAGTATTTCTGCTGAAGCCTAAACCTCGATTGTTAATGAGGGTAAAAGGGAGCCACAATGGCTCCTTTTTTGATCTAGGTTGTTTACTTTTTATCCCAGGCGGCGAGGCAGCGTAAAAAAATGCCGCTATCCACTTGCTTTTAGAGGCTTTCGAAGGCTTATTCGCTGCACATTCAGGTTGATTCTGGTATCTTAAATCCATCTGTTTTTCGTTTGCTTATGGAAATCGCATTTGTCTCAGGGAAATAGCATCAGAACCCTCAGCGGCCTGCAACGTCTGCTGGAAGGGGGGCTTATTCTGTGCTGCATGGTCGCCATCTATATATTGTTGGCGCTGGGCAGCTTTCATCCCGGTGATCCGGGCTGGAGTCAGTCTAACTATCAAGGGGAGATCGAAAATGTCACCGGTGCCGTAGGTGCCTGGCTGGCCGATGTCCTGTTCTATTTCTTTGGCTATACCGCCTATCTTATTCCGATCATCATTGCCGGAACCGGTTGGTTGATCTTCAGGCGTGCCCACAGACTGCTGGAAGTGGATTACTTCTCGGTCGGCTTGCGCCTGATTGGCTTTCTGTTGATGGTGCTGAGTCTGGCAGCCTTGGCCAGTATGAATGCCGGCGATATCTATGAATTTTCTGCCGGTGGTGTGGCCGGGGATGTAATAGCTCAGGCTATGCTGCCTTACTTCAACCAGTTGGGTACCACACTGCTGCTGCTTTGCTTTGTCGGCGCGGGTTTTACCCTGCTAACGGGAATAAGCTGGCTTACCATAGTCGAGCTCACCGGCTTGGCAACTATCTGGTGTTTTCGCAAGCTCAAGCAGTTGCCTGCACGTCTGTCAGGCCCGAAAGAAACCGAAGATACCCGCGGTTTTATGTCGGTAGTGGACAAGTTCCGTCGCGAGCGCGATGAAGTTGAACCGGAAGAAGTGCTCGAGGAGGATGACGATGAAGAGGTTATTGAAGCCCCCGTTAAGAAACCCGGGCTGCTGAGTCGTTTCCGTAAAAAGGATAAGCAAGTTCAAGAGAGTGAAGCGGCGATTGCCGATGACAAAGCCGACATAGAGCCTAAGCGTCAGGGCAGGGTAGAGCCGGTGCTTTCTGCAGGTGTTGCCGGAAGTGCGACTGCCAAGGCTGCGGGCATTTCTTCGGACAATGCCGAAGACACGCCACCTTGGCAAGATGAAGCAGAAGGAAGCGAGACTATCGACTTTGATAAGCGGGTCTCAACCGGTGCCATCAGCCATAAAGAGCGGCAATTGAAGGCCCAGAAGGCCAGAGTCGAAAACGGCATTATCATTTTGCCCGGTGAAGAGGGCACTTCCAAAGAACGTAAGCAACCTATGGATCCCTTGCCGAGCATCTCGCTGTTGGATGTGCCTAATCGCAAGAAAAACCCTATCAGTGAAGAAGAGCTGGATCAGGTAGCGCGTTTGGTGGAAAGCAAACTTGCAGACTTCAACATTACCGCGCAAGTGGTTGGTGTCTATCCAGGTCCTGTGATTACCCGCTTTGAGCTGGACTTGGCCCCTGGGGTCAAGGCTTCAAAAATCTCTAACCTATCCAAAGATTTGGCGCGTTCGCTGCTGGCTGAAAGCGTGCGGGTGGTTGAGGTTATTCCGGGTAAGGCCTATGTGGGGCTGGAACTGCCCAACAAGTTCCGCGAAACCGTATTCATGCGGGATGTGCTCGATTGTCAGGCGTTCAAGGACAGTAAATCCAATCTCACCATGGTGCTGGGACAAGACATTGCGGGCGATCCGGTCGTGGTGGATTTGGCCAAGATGCCTCACCTTTTGGTGGCAGGTACCACAGGCTCGGGTAAGTCGGTTGGGGTTAACGTGATGATCACCAGTCTGCTGTATAAGTCCGGCCCCGAAGATGTGCGCTTTATTATGATAGATCCCAAGATGCTGGAGCTTTCTGTCTATGAAGGTATTCCGCACCTCTTGTGTGAAGTGGTCACGGATATGAAAGAGGCCGCCAATGCACTGCGTTGGTGTGTTGGCGAGATGGAGCGGCGTTACAAACTGATGTCGGCGCTCGGGGTACGTAACCTCAAGGGCTTCAACGCCAAAATCGCCGAGGCCAAGGCTGCCGGCGAGCCGATTTACGATCCTATGTGGAAGTCCAATGAAAGCATGGAAGATACGGCGCCTGAGCTCGACAAGTTGCCCTCTATCGTGGTTGTAGTGGACGAATTTGCCGACATGATGATGATAGTCGGCAAGAAGGTGGAAGAGCTGATTGCCCGTATCGCCCAGAAAGCCCGCGCCGCCGGTATTCACCTTATTCTGGCAACCCAGCGCCCGTCTGTGGATGTGATAACAGGCCTTATCAAGGCCAACATCCCCACTCGAATCGCTTTCCAGGTTTCTTCCCGTATCGACTCGCGCACCATTTTGGATCAGCAGGGCGCCGAAACCTTGCTGGGGATGGGCGATATGCTCTATCTGCCCCCGGGTACCGGCGTGCCTAACCGGGTTCACGGCGCCTTTGTGGACGATCACGAAGTGCATGCCGTAGTTGCCGATTGGCATGCCCGCGGTAAGCCTCAGTATATTGATGAAATACTTCAGGGTGCCAGCGACGGCGAGCAGGTGTTGCTGCCCGGTGAAGCACCAGAAGGCGGCGATGATGAGCTGGATGCACTCTACGATGAGGCCGTTGCTTTTGTTACCGAAACCCGCCGCGGCTCTATCTCCAGTGTGCAGCGTAAGTTCAAGATAGGCTATAACCGTGCCGCCCGCATCATAGAGCAGATGGAGCTTCAAGGGGTGGTCAGTGCCCAGGGGCATAATGGTAACCGCGAAGTATTGGCTCCACCACCGCCAAGATAAGACAGATTTGAGGTATAGATGAATAAAAGCATTATGTTTCTTGCTCTGGCCGTCAGCCTACCTGTAATGGCCGATGATGCCGGTGTGCTCAGAGAAAAGCTGGATGCTATCGCCGGCTTGAAAGCCGACTTCCAACAGCAAGTCACAGATATCAATGGCAAGCTTATTCAGCAAGGCAGTGGCGAGCTCGCCTTGGCGCAGCCGAATCAGTTTTACTGGCATCTGCAGCAGCCGGATGAATCTGTGATAGTCGCAGATGGCAAAGATGTTTGGATTTATAACCCGTTCGCCGAGGAAGTGAGCGTACTGGCGCTGGAAAATGCTATTGCCGCTTCGCCCATGACGCTTTTGGTGCGCCGCGACGAGGCCAGTTGGGCTCGCTATAACATCACTCTGGACAAAGAGTGTTTCCAGATAGCACCCAAAACAGAAGAGGCCGGAGTACAACAGGTCAGCGTCTGTTTCAACGATGACACTTTGACCCAACTGGCACTGAAAGACACTCAGGGTAATCTCAGTCAGTTCAAACTGAGTGGACAAAAGCCGCTGACAGATAGCGACAAGACACTGTTCCAATTTGAGGTTCCCGAAGGCGTTTCCATTGACGATCAGCGCCCGGGGCAGGAAGGTTAATCTTGTCCAGCCTGAGCTTTGATTTTGCCCCCGACTTTCGGCCCCTGGCTGCAAGAATGCGCCCGGCGACGCTGGAGCAGTACGTCGGCCAGCAGCATCTGTTGGGACCTGGGCAACCGCTGAGACTGGCACTGGAGGCCGGCAAGGCTCATTCCATGATGTTCTGGGGGCCGCCGGGAACCGGCAAGACTACGCTTGCTGAACTGATAGCTCATTATGCCAACGCCCATGTGGAGCGAATATCTGCGGTCACATCCGGGGTGAAAGAGATCCGCTCGGCGATAGAACATGCCAAAAATGTGGCGCAATCGCGTGGCCAGCGCACCTTGCTGTTTGTCGATGAGGTGCACAGATTCAACAAGAGCCAGCAGGATGCCTTTCTGCCTTTTATTGAAGATGGCACAGTGATTTTTATCGGCGCCACCACAGAAAACCCTTCGTTTGAAATCAATAACGCCTTGCTCTCCAGAGTGCGGGTATATCTGATTAAGCGTCTCGATGAAGCCGAGATTGCAACCATAGTGACCCAGGCCCTCACTGATGAAGAGCGTGGCCTTGGCAAACGCCGATTACAGATGCCGCCGGAGCTGATGGCCAAGTTGGCGACACTCGCCGATGGCGATGCCCGCAAGGTTCTCAACCTGGTGGAGCTGATGAGTGACATGCTGCCGGATGGCGGTAGTTTTACCGAAGCCATGCTGGTGCAGGTGGCCGGTGAGCAGTTGGCAGGGTTCGATAAGAATGGCGATCAGTATTACGACCTGATCTCAGCCGTGCACAAATCGATTCGCGGCTCGGCGCCGGATGCGGCGCTCTATTGGTTTTGTCGCATGCTGGAAGGGGGCTGCGATCCCCTGTATGTCGCAAGACGCCTGTTGGCGATAGCCTCTGAAGATGTGGGGAATGCCGACCCTACAGCGATGACAGTCGCCCTCAACGCCTGGGACTGTTTTCACCGGGTCGGTCCGGCAGAGGGCGAGCGCGCCATAGCGCAGGCGATTGTTTATCTGGCCTCGGCGCCCAAGAGCAATGCAGTGTACACAGCCTTTAAGGCGGCCAGACAACTGGCCCGGGAAACCGGCCAGCAGCCTGTACCCATGCACTTGAGAAACGCGCCGACCGAGCTGATGAAATCCATCGGCGCAGGTGAGGGCTATCGTTATGCCCACGATGAGGCCAATGCCTACGCCGCCGGCGAATGTTATTTCCCCGAAGCCTTGGCTGATAGCCGTTTTTATTATCCGACCGAGCGGGGGTTTGAGAAACGGATCCGCGATAAGTTGGCGCAGCTTTGCCAACTCGACAGTCAAAGTGAGAACAAAAGGTATGATTAATCTGACCGTTGTTGCCCTTGGTGGTGCAACCGGCGCAGTTTTGCGCTACCTGATATCGATATTTGTGCTCCAGCTATTTGGCAGTGGTTTTCCTTTTGGTACACTGGCTGTTAATGTACTTGGCTCATTTCTGATGGGGATGATCTATGCACTGGGGGAACTCAGTCATATCAGCCCTGAGATCAAGGCGCTGGTCGGTGTCGGATTTCTTGGTGCACTGACAACCTTCTCGACTTTCTCAAATGAAACCTTACTGCTGATTCAGGGAGGTGAGTTGCTAAAGGCATTTCTGAATGTGGCGTTGAACCTGGGGCTGTGCCTGGCCATGGTTTACCTGGGACAACAGCTGATTTTTTCACGTGTATAACTGATAAGACAAGTAGACATGTTAGATCCAAAATATCTGCGTAATGAACTCGCAACAACTGCGGAGCGTTTGGCGACCCGCGGTTTTATCCTCGATGTAGACAGGCTGACCAAGCTGGAAGAAAAGCGCAAGTCGCTGCAGGTGGAAACCGAAGAGCTGCAGGCCAGTCGCAATGCCATCTCCAAGTCCATAGGTCAAGCCAAGTCCCGCGGTGAGGACGTTGCCCCTATCATGGCGCAGGTAGGTGATCTCGGCAGCCAGTTGGACAGCAAAAAGCAGGAGCTGAGTGCACTGCTTGAAGAGCTGGACGCTATTGCCATGAGCATTCCCAACTTGCCGGATGAATCTGCTCCCGTGGGCGCAGACGAAAACGACAACGTGGAAATCCGTCGCTGGGGCACGCCAAGAGAGTTTGACTTTCCGGTAAGAGATCATGTGGATCTCGGTGAACAGCTCAAAGGACTGGATTTCAAGAGTGCCGTAAAGGTAACGGGTTCACGCTTCATCTTTATGCAGGGCCAAATTGCCCGTATGCACCGCGCTCTGGCGCAGTTCATGCTGGACTTGCATACCCAGGAGCACGGCTACACGGAATGTTATGTGCCTTTATTGGTCAACGAAGCCAGTCTCAAGGGCACAGGCCAACTGCCCAAGTTTGGTGAAGATCTGTTTCACACCAAACCGGCCACAGAGGAAGGTCAGGGGCTTAGCCTGATCCCAACCGCAGAAGTGCCGCTGACCAACCTGGCCCGCGATACCATACTGGATGAAGCCGAGCTGCCAATCAAGTTGACTGCTCACACACCATGCTTCCGCAGTGAAGCCGGTTCTTACGGTAAAGATACTCGCGGCCTTATACGCCAACACCAGTTCGACAAGGTCGAAATGGTGCAGTTGGTGAAGCCGCAGGATTCGGAAGCTGCATTGGAAGAGTTGGTCAGTCACGCTGAAAATGTACTGAAGAAGCTGGGTCTGCCGCACAGAACTATCGTCCTGTGTACCGGTGATATGGGCTTTGGTGCCGCCAAGACCTACGACGTTGAAGTCTGGGTTCCGGCTCAGAATACCTACCGTGAGATCTCTTCCTGCTCCAACGTGCGTGACTTCCAGGCGCGGCGCATGCAGGCCCGTTATCGCGCCAAAGACGACAACAAGCCCAAGCTTATCCACACTCTGAATGGCTCAGGACTGGCGGTTGGTCGTACTCTGGTAGCCATTTTGGAAAACTACCAAAATGCCGATGGCAGTGTCACAGTACCTGAAGCCCTGCGCAGCTATATGGGTGGCATTGAAAAAATAGGTTGATGGGTGAGGTCATATGGATAAAGGTCAGCGCTACCTGCGCTGGCTTGCCTACGTGGCCGTCATCGCAGTTTTTTCTGCCCTGTTTTTAGCCACGCTCGGCAAGGCAGCCATGCTGGTATATGAGAATTTAAAATAGTTATTCAAATAGTAAGAAGCCCCGAGAACCGGGGCTTTTTTGTGTGCAGAATCGAGTCGCTTTAAATACACTTGGCCGGTTTGGGCAGCCCGGCAATCTTGGTTGCCTGCTTGGCCGGCCCCATCGGGAACAGGGTGTAGAGGTACTTGGAGTTACCTTTCTCCGGCCCCAGTGCCTGGCCGATTGCCTTAACCAAAACCCGAATAGCCGGGCTGGTCTTGTATTCAAGATAAAAGTTCCGCACAAAGTTAACCACTTCCCAGTGGGCATCGGTCAGCTCTATCTCTTCGCCTGCGGCGATGACAGGCGCCAGCTCGGGCGTCCAATCGGAAACCTGCTTCAAGTACCCTTGAGGATCGGTCGCTATCTGCTTGTCATTGAATTGAATGAAATCTACCACGAAATAACCTTTGTATGAGCCAATGTCAGCGCTACCAGCGCCGGATAATCCAACTGTTCATAATTACCAAGAAAGTCCTCGAGCCCGCGGGCCTTGACGTCATCGGCCACCAGCACCACTTTAAAAGGGGACAGTGCCATGGCCCATTGACGTTTCAGCAGGGCGCTTACTGCATCGCCTGCCAGCAGAAACACGTCTGTCTTGCCGGCATATCTCAGTGCGCAGGACAGCGCAGTGTCGCGCGCCGCCGATGTTTGTATTTGGTGTAATATCATCAGAAAACCATAACCTCGTCGGCATCCAGCAGGGCCTGGCGGATCTGCTCGTTATCACAAATGGTGGCAGGAATAACCAGTTCGGTGCGGCCAAGTCCCAGCTCCTGCAACGATTGTTTGCAGACCAGTACCGTGTCTATGTCATAGAGGGGCAGCGCACCTAAGGTGGCGATATAATCCTTGCAGCCGATAAGCTCAGGTTGCTGTTGCTTAAGCAGCGTAAGCACGCCTTCATCGGTAAATATTAGGCTCACCTCTTGCTCGAAACTGGCGCTCAGCAGCGCCAGATCCAGGCCTTCGCGGCCGGAAGCCGACCCATGCGGTGCTCGGCGAAAAATAATGGCTAATTTCTTCATTAAAAACTCACCAGACGATCACTCTTTTCAAGCCCGGTGACCAACTCGCCAAGCCCCCCCATGGTAAATCCAGCGGCGAGATTGGCACTCGCTTTGGCGTTATCCTTGGCATCCTGTGCTGAAAGCACACCGCGGCGCAGGGCGGCAGAGATGCAATTCACCAGATTAAGCTGCCACTCCTTTGCCAGCTGCTGCCAGGCGGCAGTTAAGTCCAATTCGTCGGACGCCGGCGCGCATAGCGCATTGGACTGGCTCACGCCGTCCTGATAGAAGAATACGCAGTGAACCTCATGGCCTGCTTGCAGGGCGGCCCGGGTATATTTGAGTGCATGGAAGCCGGCCGCCGGGCCGTAGACACTGCCATTCACCATAATAATAAGTTTGCTCATACCAAAAAAAATGACCCTGAATTAGGGCCATTTTAACCTATTTTCCGTCCCGAGGGGATCAGTCATCACCACCGGCACCCATAAGGTGCAGCAGGCTGATAAACAGGTTGAGAAAATCCAGGTACAAGGCAATGGTGGCGCGAATATAGTTGGTCTCACCACCATTGACGATGCGGCTGGTGTCAAACAGGATAAAGCCTGTCATCAACAGGGCGATACCTGCGTTTACCGCCATGAATACCGCGCCGTTACCGACAAAGATATTGATCACCGCAGCGGCTATGACGACCACCAGACCGGCAATCAAAAAACCACGCATAAAGGAAAAATCTTTCTTGGTGGTAACGGCATACGCCGACAGGGCGACGAAGATGGCTGATGTCAGACCAAAGGCCTGAATAATCAGCTCAGGACCGTTACTCATACCGGCGTAATGATTGAGGATATAACCCAGAGACGCACCTTCCATACCGGTAAAGGCGAACACCCAAAAGATCCCGGCGGCGGATTCCGCTTTTCTCAGGGTGACGAACAGCAGCACCAAGCCACCGATGGAAAGTCCCAGTGACATCATGGGGCCTATCCCCATCGCCATGGCGATGGCGGCACATACGGCTGAAAAACCTATGGTCATTGCCAGCAGCATGTAGGTGTTTCTGAGCATTTTATTCACTTCCATAGTGGAAGTTTGGCTCGAATAAAGGGTTTGCTGAGTCATTTGCTTCTCCGAAGGTTGACTGACATAGCCCGGGTTTGGCGACCCGGCTAGTTTCCATGTTAGAGCAGTTTAAACCGTATATGGTTCCGCTGCAGGTTTCCTGTTATAGATTGTGCCATTAAACACTGAATCTTTTATGAATTAAAGTCAGGCGAGCCACTCTCTGTGCAGTTTTTCGGTATCGCCCAGATAATCCAGTACCCATTTGAGCGCCGGCGACATCTTGTTGGCATTCCACGCCAGGCAGCAGGAGCTTGCAGCCAGAGGAGTGGCCAGCTGTTTTTCCACCAGGGCACCGGCGCGAATAAAGGGGCTGGCCAGGTGCACCGGCATATAACCTATCCCCAAGCCTTCACGGAAGCAGTTGATGGCGCGGATCCAATCCGGCACCACCAAGCGGCGCTGATTGTCCAGTAACCAGGTGTGGCGCTTGGGGATCTCTCTTGAAGTATCGTCCAGGCAAATAGAAGGGAAGGGCCTGAGCTCTTCATCTTCCAGTGGCCGGTCGATAGCGGCCAAAGGGTGGGACTTGCTCACCAGAAATGCCCACTCGATATCGCCCATGTCTCTATGATGGTAAGCGCCGCCGACCGGAATGGCAGTGGTAGCACCTATGGCAACATCGCTGCGACCGGTAGACAAGGCCTCCCAGACACCGTTGAACACCTCAATGCGGATAATTAGCTCCACATCGGTGAAGTGACGATAGAAGTCGGCAATCAGCACACTGATCCTGTCTGCCCTGACGATATTGTCCAAAGCGATGGACAGAGTCGGTTGCCAACCATTGGCCACCCGCTGTGTTTCCCGTTTCAGGTCGTCCAGTTGCTTGAGCATAATCCTGGCTTCCTTGACAAAGTGAGCCCCGGCGGGCGTCAAACTGACGCTGCGGTGATGACGCTCAAACAGCACAACCCCTAGCTCTTCCTCAATCTGCTTAATGGCATAACTCACGGCGGAGGGCACCTTGTGCAACTTGTTGGCTGCGGCGGTGAAACTGCCAAGGTGAGAAACAATATCGATAAGTTGCAACGATTGTTCAGAAAGCATGGCGATTCCTTGCTGTGAGATTATTTGAAAGCATAGGTCAAAAATAAACGTTTCACCTCGATTGAGCAAGGCTTTAGACTGCTCCGGCATTCATATTACTTTTGTCTTAAGTTGTAATCAGGTTGTATATGACTCTTAAATATTTCATGTTTTTATGCTATCTCGCGCTCCTGAG
This sequence comes from Shewanella sp. 38A_GOM-205m, assembly GCF_000518445.1. Lineage (NCBI taxonomy): Bacteria > Pseudomonadati > Pseudomonadota > Gammaproteobacteria > Alteromonadales > Shewanellaceae > Shewanella > Shewanella sp. 38A_GOM-205m. The sequence goes on from NZ_JADP01000006.1 coordinate 22,317, forward strand.
CATGTTGGCTTTCATCGCGACCGACATGTATCTCCCAGCATTCAAAGCAATTGAAAGCTCGCTTGGCGCCAGCTCATCTCAGGTGGCCATGTCCTTGACCTCTTTCCTGGCCGGATTGGCCTTGGGGCAACTGCTTTACGGCCCTCTGGTGCAGCGTTTCGGTAAACGCAATTCACTGCTAGGTGGCTTGGCGCTGTTTGCCCTGGCGACAGTCAGTATAGGTTTCAGTGACAATATCATCATGCTCAACTGTGCCCGTTTCTTCCAGGCGATTGGCGTTTGCAGTGCTGCCGTCATTTGGCAGGCTTTGGTGGTAGAGCAGTATGATGCCAAAGATTCGCAGCGCATCTTCTCCAACATCATGCCCTTGGTGGCCTTGTCACCGGCATTGGCGCCTATTCTCGGCGCCAAGGTGCTTGGGCATCTGGGCTGGGAAGCGATTTTTTTCATTTTGGCGGCGACGGCAACGGCATTGATGGCGCTGACTATGGTGTTGGTTAAGCCGGCAAATGAAGGCACGGCCAAAGCTGAAGAAAAAGTGGCCTACAAGACCTTTTTCAACAACACAGGTTATTTGGGCAATGTGTTCATCTATGGTGCTTGCTCAGGGGCTTTCTTTGCCTATCTGACACTCTGGCCGATAGTGATGGAACAGCACGGTTATGAAGCAGACGCCATAGGTTTAAGCTTTATTCCGCAAACCATCATGTTTATTGTCGGTGGCTATGCCAGTAAGTTGCTTATCCGCAGGGTAGGCAGCGAGATGACGCTTAAACTGTTGCTGGCCCTGTTTGGTTTGTGTGTGTTGGCGATTGCCTTGGCGACTTTGGTATTCAAGGCGCAAACCATCTATCCATTGCTTATTGCATTTTCTGTGCTGGCCGCGGCCAATGGTGCCATTTATCCGATAGTGGTTAACAGTGCGCTGCAGCATTTCAGTCAGTGCGCCTCCAAAGCGGCCGGGCTGCAAAACTTTTTACAGATAACCTTGGCATTCGGAGCATCAAGTCTGGTTGCTGTGTGGGCCACAGCAGGGGAAACTGCTATTGCCTGGGGGATCCTGGGTTGTAGTGTGCTGGTATTTGCTGGCTACAAACTGCGTCAGTTTGCCGGCTGGTCGCAGGTGAGGGCAGGTTTTACCAAGCCGGATCCCGCGCGTTTGGCGCTGCGTGCAGAAGAAACGCCCAAAGACTGAGTGCAGATTGAGCAAATAGATAAGGCCGTGACATTTTCTGCTTTACAGTCTCATATCCTCACTATAGTATTTGCAGCGTTCGGAGGGGTGGCAGAGTGGTTGAATGCACCGGTCTTGAAAACCGGCATGGGTTTATAGCCCATCCAGGGTTCAAATCCCTGCTCCTCCGCCATATTCAGAGAAGCCCGCTTGTGCAAACAGGCGGGCTTTTTCGTATCTTAGTTTTGATGATTGCTATTAGCCTGGTATCGGTTAGCGGATAGCCGGGTTTATAGCGCCGTCATGCAGGGTTCAAGTCCCCGCTCCTTTTCCATATTCAAAGAGAACAGCTTTTGTAAACTGGCGGGCTTTTTCATGTCTGCTCTCCATATCTATTCAAGTTGGTCGTATTCAGAAGACCGTTAGACTTATCGCGGTTCTCAGCCTTATTCTTGGTTTCCCCCAAAGAACTCTATGGTATTACCTTGGTTATCTGCATCTGAGACAGGTAGATCAATAATCCTTCGTCTTTGTTGGTTTTTCGGTATTTAACTTGTTGCTTTGTAGAACTTTAGGCATAGTGTGGGCGCTGGAAATTCCCCCGGCGAAGATGGATAAGCAGGAAAAGGAAGGAGTTAGCTGATGGATAAGCCTGAAGTACCCGCAATCGGCATAGATTTGGGCACCACCAACAGCGCCATTGCGCTTTGGCGCGACGGTAAGGTGCAGATGATCCCCAATGCCTTGGGAGAGGATTTAACCCCATCGGTCGTCAGTATCGATGAGGATATGCACTTATTGGTTGGCCGTCCGGCCGCCGAACGTTTAATAACTCATCCACGTAATACTGCCGCCATCTTCAAACGTTTTTTGGGCAGTGAGAAACGCTATCGCCTCGGAGGTCAGGAGTTCAGCCCCACTGAGCTTTGCGCCATCATACTCAGTACCCTCAAGGCCGATGCCGAAGCCTATCTTGGGCACGCCATTAAGCAAGTGGTGATTTCTGTACCGGCTTACTTCAATGATCAGCAGCGCAAACAAGTGCATACGGCTGCGGAACTGGCCGAGCTGGAAGCGGTACGCCTTATCAATGAACCCACAGCCGCCGCCATGGCTTACAGCTTACACGAGTCCCATAGCCGACGTTTCCTGGTGTTTGATATAGGTGGTGGTACCTTCGATGTCACCATTGTCGAGTTTCAGGATGGCATCATAGAAGTTCGCGCTTCGGCCGGTGATAACCGTCTCGGTGGTGAAGACTTCACTCAAGACCTGCTCGATGGCGTGTTGCAAAAGCTGCAGCTGGAGCGTGAAAGCCAATCTCTCAAGTACCTCAGTCAGCTCTATTACGCCTGTGAAAATGCCAAGCGTCACAGTAATGGCCAGGGAGCCCGGGTCTGTTTGAGTGGCGAGCAGGATATCAACCTCGAGTTCGACGGCCATGAGCTGGAAAAGATCTGGCAACAGACGCTGAACCGGCTGCGAAAACCGCTGAGCCAGGCACTTGCCGATGCCAGATTACAGCCTGAAGAGATAGATGAACTCATTCTGGTGGGTGGTGCCAGCCGTCAGCATCATGTAAAGCAGGTCGCTACCAGGTTACTGGGCCGCTTTGGCCGCCAGGAGCTGGATCCCGACCGGGTGGTGGCCATGGGCGCAGCCATTCAGGCCGCCTGTCGTTTGCGCGATGAAGCGGTAGAGGAGCTGATCCTCACCGATGTTTGTCCCTTCAGTCTGGGGATCCGGGTAGAGAGCAATGGCCAGTCCGGGGTGTTTAGCCCCATCATAGAACGCAACACTGTGGTGCCGGTATCGCTGGAGCAACGCTATTACGCCAGTCATGAAGAGCAGAGCCAGGTGTGTATCGCCATCTATCAGGGAGAGAGCCTTTGGGTTGCCAATAATCTGCACATTGACGATCTCGATATCGATATTCCGACCGGACAAGGGTTGCAATCGGTGGATGTCAGATTCAGCTACGATATCAACGGTATGCTTGAAGTGGATGTCACCATCACCAGCACAGGAGAGGTACACCAGAAAGTGATAGATCGCAGCCCGACCGGGGTATCTGAAGACGATAGACAAGCCAGCAGGCAAAGGCTTGCCAGATTGAAAGTGCATCCCCGCGAGCAATTACCCAACCTCAACCTGACGGCAAAGTTACATCGCATGTATGAGGAATGCCTGGGAGGCGAGCGGCGTCAGATAGAACACTGGTTGCTGAGTTTTGAACAGGCTCTGGCCTCCCAGGATGAACACTATATTCGTGATGTGCGCCAGGCAATTCAAAATGCACTGGCGCACTGGGATCAATAAACAATTTCCTCCAGGGTAATTCTTCTGGGTTCTTTAAAACTTTTCGGCCAGCCGTGACGCATTGAAGACGCGGCTTGTGTGCCTGCGGCAGCCAGCAGGTGGCCAAGAAGCAGTGGCAGCGCCCACCAGAAGCTGTTACCCACCAAGGCCAACCCTATGGCAAAGCAGCTCCACACCCCATAGTTGCGGGCGCCTTTCGATGTCTGGCGGGTACTGCAGATCCTGAATACCATAAACAGGTTAAAGGCCAGGAACACCAAGAGTTTTCCTTTATGAGCCTCGAGTTGCTGCACTATGGACATAGGGTCGAGCAGTGAAGTTGCATTGTCGGGATAAATAGGGAATACGAAAAAACCGTGCAGTGCTACCAGCAGTGCCCAGACAAAAAGGCGCTTGCCGCTGTGCAGATTAAAGCGTTGCGGCGCTTTCTCTCGGTCGTCACTGATGACCTGGTTGAGCTTATCTTCCAGCAGTTGGCACAATAGCTTGGCGGTGTTTTGTCTGTCACCGGCAAGTTTGGGTTGCGACTTGTGAAAGTCCTCTACCAAGGTGCCATTAAACCCTGAACGTGAGATGTCATTGGCCAGTAAGGCTATGCAGTAACAGGCTGGATAGACATAGTCTTTGGCTTCTTTTTTCGCCGCACAGGCATCAATGGCTTCCGGATGAATGCCCCGTTCCCAATCATCATTCAGCAGACCATAGGCCAGGGTATTGTCGTCGTAATAATACTCTTCGAAATTGATATTTTGCTCTTTCAGCTGTCCCTGAAGCTTCTCCAGTTGTGGCGTGGTGACATAGCGCCAGCTATTACTGGCGTTGGGGTGATATCTCAGTGCCGCCCAGAGTATCAGGGTATTGTGTATATCGTCAGTGGTTTCAACCCTGCGATTGATCAAGGCACCGAGTGCCGTCAGTTGCTCGGCATCAATCTGTTGCCAGAGCTCTTCATCGCTTAAGCTTGATTGCGCCAAGCGCTCAACCTGGTTGCGCAGCTCTATGCAAAACACAAACTGCTTGGGCCAACGCATGACGGCTTCGGCAATCAGCGGCGAGATGCTTTGCGGATCCGCACACATCTGCCAAGCCAAGGCAAAGGGAGTGTCCTTGATTGGCTGCGGCAACTGCGTCAGTGAAAGTGCCTGACGCATCGCCAAGCGATGGCTGATTTTGCTCCATGGCAATGAATAGTAGAACTCTGCCCACTCCAGGGCGATATCCGCTTGGGAACTTTGCTCCTTGGCGGCTTGCTCGCCGTTTTCGGCGTCCGATGAATGCTCAAATGCCGACAGCAATGGCTGACGTACCCCCTCACGTTGCCAGATCAGCATGCCAAACAGGCTGGGATCTTCCGTCAGCTGTGACAGCCATTCTTCGGCTTCGGCTCTTTGACACAAGGCCTGTAGCCAGCTATCCGGCAGCAGGGGATGACGCTGGCCAACTTGCAGCCACTCCTCTGGCGTGGGTTGGCTGAAGGCCTGGGCATCGGGCGCAGGCATAGTAAACCAGTTGGGCTGGCCATAACCTGCCGCCAGTGCTTCAAACACGGCATGCTTGGGTCTATTGGCGAGGATCTCTGTTGCAATGCCGCAAAGTAACTCGCCGAGATAATGCCAACCGGCTTCCACGCGTTCGCAAGCCGGCAATTGAGCGAACTGTTCAATCTGTTGCCAACTGCCCAGCTGACATGCCCAGAACAATCTCGCCAACGCGCCTTCATAACCGGGCAAGGACTTCAGCGGCAATATGGTGTGGGGCATAGTGCCTTCGTTGAATACAGTCTTGTACAGCAGTTGCTCGATGAAATCCGTCTCTTGGGGTTCATCAAACCAGCACTCTTCAAAGGCGGCCGATATTCGCCAGTTCCCGCCTTGCTGACAGGCCAATGCCTTAAACCAAAGTGCCAAACGCGGCGTGCTCGGCAGATACCATTTTTCCAGATGTTCGGCCAATAGCTGAGGCAGCTCGGCTTGCTTGAGCTCATCGGCGAGTTTGAGTGCTAAGGATTCCTTACCGCAGCGGCGGCTGATCTCGGCCAGCAGCACCAAATCTTCGCCCCAGAGTTCGCCTTGCTGCAACACAAAGTCACATAACTCAAGCAACTGTTCCACGGGCCAATTCAGGTTTAACGCCCTGATAACCCTGAGTTGGACAATCGCAAGCGCAGGGTGCAGCACGCCGCAGACATGACCGCTAAAGAACAACATGCGGATCTGGGAGAAATCACAGTCAAGCAGTGCATTTTGCAATGGTTGGTAGTAGCTTTGGATGGCGATTTGAGTCGCATTATCCTGCGTCGCCAACCAGTCCAGCGGCGCAGGGCTCGGCCGCGAAATCCACCAATCGAAAAAAGCCGCCCTTTGTTGCTGCGCCTTATCGCCCCGCTCGAGTGAGCTCCACTCCAGTGCATGCCACAAATGACTGATAATTTGTCCGGGCAGCCAGCGCCAATTGAGTATCTCCGCCTGAACCCACTGCGACAGCTGGGCTTGGCAGGAAAGAGAGCTTTGGCCGACACGCTCGGCCCACTGATACCAGTGTTCATTGTCAAAGCGCAGGCGCTCATTGGCCAACATGCTCATAAGCTGCTGGAACGGACTCTCCGGGGTTTCAACCTGAGCTTTGGCAGCTGTTTGCTGGGTTTCCGGCGGCTGGGCCCGGTAGCTGTAATCTTGCGGCTTAGACTCTTGTTGCGTCAATGGTTGTGCTTTGGCCGCTGCGGGCGAGGGCGTATTCAGCTCCAGTGGTTTGGGCTGGGTTGCCGGGCGGGCGGCAGCCAAGGCTTGTTCGTAGGCGCTGCGCAGTGCTCTGAAGCCTTCAGGGTTATCCTCCGGGTGACAGTCGCGGAGCTGGGTGCGGTAAGCCTGCTTGATGGCTGTTTCATCTTGGGTGGCGGTGATACCGAGTATTTGCCAGATATCCATGGCGACTAATCCTGTGTTTGGTTGAGAAGATCGAGCAGGCTTTGCGGGGCGCTAAGTTGCGGCAATTCCATGTCCCAGTCGCATTGATGAATGGGGTTATCCTTGTCACTGATAGCGCGGCGATAGTCTATCCGTTGTCGTCTTGCTATCCAGCCATTGAGTAATGCCTCTGCGGCCTCTTCTGTGTCCGGCTCGTTGATTAAAAACATCCATATCGCACGCCCGGCAAACCAGGCTTGGGTATATTGCTCCCAAGAGCGGTAAAAATAGCGGCTCTTGGCGGCGATAAAGCTGTGGAGAAAATCGAACTCTTCCTGGCTGACCCAACCGAAGCGCAATCCTTCCCGGGTGAGATAAGAGGCGCGCCCGAAATCATAGGCACGGGTGCCGCCGAAGCCGAGGATGGAATAAGTCGCGGCGACATAGCGCATTTCGGCCTGCCTACGCGGGGATTGTTCGAAATCAATAAGATATCGCCAGTTCAAGCTGGTACCACAGGCATATTGACTGTAATCACTGGCCAGATAATGACCATGGGTGCCGTCGTTAACCAGACTGGCAATCTGCTGATGCAGGGATAATCTATCGGTAATACCCCAGTCTTCTTCCAGTGTATTGGGTTCTTCGAGCCCGGCATGCAGGGAAGTAGGGTTAAGATAACCTCTGGCCTGGGTTTGGAAACTGATCTGTGGCGAGGTGAGTGTAAGCCACCAGATCTGATGGAGAGACAACGTATTGGTGGACATTCCAGCTCCTTGGTTTTCTTCCATAAAAATCAGCGGCTACTATAAAAGCCGTTGGCAGATTAAGCAATAATGGCGCCGGGCAATGGCGATTCTGTTGTGCAACTTGTGAGCTCGATGGCATGACTTGCAAAGCAAAGCCCCGCGAACGGGGCTTTGTGGAATGATTCAAACTAACAGCTTAAGACTGAACGCTGGTTTGCAGCGCAGCAATAGGCTGTTTTTGCGGCATGGCCCAGATACTGTCAGCCGGCCCCTGGGTCGCTCGTTTAAAGGTTTTGAGCGCGCCAAAGGCAAAGATGGCGGCAAAACCGAATGCGGTGAGATCCACCGCCCAGGTGCCTGGGGTCTCCGGTGCCCAAATTCCAAGACCGGGTGCCAGCAACGCCAGGATGGATGTCAGCGGCATTGCCAGACAGACCAGCGCCGATAGCGCTTGCAGTGTTACCGCGGCTCTGGCAGCGCCACGCCAGAAAGCATAAGCCAGGGCGATAAGGAAACTGGCGTAGTAGCTCCACAGATACAGATGATTGATATTTTCTACATGAGCATATCCCCATTTACCCAGCAACATGGCCAGCGCAACGCCTAACATTGAACCCAAGCAAATTCCTACAGTAGCGGCTCCAAGGATCCTGACTCTTCTCGGTTGCTCTGGAATGGCCTCCCCCTTGCGCTGTTTGCTGCGGCGCTTTTCCAGCCATAGCAGATTACCGCTGTAAAACAGCATGGCACCACTCATTCCGAGGAAAAAATAGAGCCAGCGACCGGGATAGCCGCCGTAGGAGCCAAAGTGAAGTCCAAAGAATACCGAAACCATCCGGCCCCAAACGCCTTCTTCCCCCGGAGTAAAGGTGCTGTTGCCCACCTCAAGGGTGTAGGGGTTCATATAAAGGAAGTCTCCTATCGGGCCGCGCATCAACGCTTCTTCGTTATACATGGCCATCCGGACCATGGGAGCCGGAGTATCCATGCCCATATAGGTCAAACTGAGTGCCTGATAACCGGGCGCGAAGCTTTCGGCCCGAGCAACCAGTTCGGTTACCGGGGGCAGGGTGCTCAGTGAGCGCACTTCGCCCTTGGGCGCTTCGCGGTTGAACATCGGCTTATCGCCATAAACAAACTGCCCCAAGGCGCCGTACAATTGATCGTGAAAGACAAACACCACCACGGTCAAACTGATAATGATATGAAATGGCAGTGCTGTGATGCCAAGCAGGTTGTGGCTGTCGAGCCAAAAACGATTGGGGCCTTTCTTGCGCCTTAAGGCAAACAGCGTTTTCACCAGAGTTGGCAGCAGGAAGATCACCCCGGAAACCAACGCCAGAAAATAGAGAATGCCGGCAACCCCCATAAAATAAGCTCCGAGCTGCTCGTGTCCCATATCGCCAGGAATACCGCCGGTGCGGTGCAGCTCATCTATCAAGCGTGCCAGTTGACTCTTGGGTTCCTTATGGGAGATGAGCTCACCTTGATTGTTTAAACTGGCATGCCAAAGCTCATCGCCCAGACCCCATTGCCGCTCACTGCCGGAGGCGTACCAACTCAAAGGCGAATGCTTGTCACTGGCAAGATGAAGGCTGAAGCCCTTACTTAACTCAGGGTGTTTCGCTCTGGCTTCGCTGAGTAGTTGGTCCATCTGTTCCAGTTTCACCTGTGGCAAAATGGTTTGCGGCGGTGATGACCAGGCGGCAATCTCTTCCTTGAACATGGTCAGGGCGCCGGCATAAAAACCGATAAACAGTAAAATCCCGGCGAGTATGCCCACCCAGGTATGAAGTGTTTGATAAATTCTGAGAATATCGCTGCGGATCTGCATTTACTTAACCCACCATAGCAGCAGCCATGCAAGCACGTTGGCCGCCATTAGCCAGAAAATGGCGCGGCGGGCACTGTAGAACAAATAGCTGAAGCTGAAGAATGAAAGCCAGAGTGGCGCTATCAGCCACATATTGAATTGCACCTTATCTTTGGCATCTATTCCACCAGGCCCCACCCAGGCAAAGATACCACTGAGAGCCACTGCCAGGGCAAAGCCCAGCAAGGCGCCGGCAAGGGTTTTTCCCAGCCAGTCAGGGCGGATTTTATCTTTCTTAATGGTTGTCATCTGTTGTCTCCCTTGAGCAGGGAAATAAAGGGCAGGGAGCCCAGCAGCATGGAAAGCAGCATGAGCCAAAAAAACAACGCGGCCGAGGCCGTCAACAGTAAACCCCAGCCGAGCAGAGTCAGCAGCAGTAATAAAGTGCCCAGCAGTTTGGCCTGCCAGGGCAAAGGTTTGGCAAGCAATGCCTGGTGTTTACTGCCTAAATAGATAAGCAGTGAACCCAGGGTCATCGTCAGGATCAACAGGAGGTACCACATGAGTTGCGATGTCCGAAGAATTGGTTTGATAAAGAATCGCAACATAGCACAAGTATCAGCTCTATTAAATGATATTTATTCCCATTTACAATTGGGGCCAACTTAAATACAAGTTACTGATATCAATGATTAACTCTATTCAAACCTATGAGGAGTTTATGTGTTACTTCACATAAATCTGAGGAAATGAGACCGGGGATGTAATCCAAGTGTGATCCCGGAAAGGAGGCAAATTTACAATGTAAAGAAACATTTCATTCTTGATTGACAGCCGTTTTTTTAAAGACGGTGTAAACCTTTCTATAGGAAACATTAACTATGCAACCCTCAGGGAGTATCTAATAGCTGATCCGAATCGGGGAACGGGGAAGCTGTGACCATGAAATGCTAAACTTTGCTCAATTATTTGTTTGGCGATAGCTCTGAACGCTCAAACAGGACTGAGTTCCCTTCCAGGGATCTACTATTTGGAACAGTTATTTAGCATTAGTAATCAACACTCTTTTTCTGATATTTATCAACCAAAATACAGTTAATCCAATTGGACCAAATACACAAACGAGGATAATGTCTTCTATGTACAAATGAGAACCCATTAATCGCCAGCGCCAAAGCATAAGTATCAAACTAACTGTTATACCTAGTGCGCAGAAGATTGGGTAATGTTGCCAACGAGTTTCCAAGTGTAGTTTAACCCAATTGCTGTGACTTGTTGACTGAGTAATCCACACAGGGAATAGCGTCGACGTCAATTTTAAAGCGTAATTTACGTTAGTTATATCATTACTTTCCATGGGCAGTCTGAAAATGTTTCCGGTGTCTTGGCCCGCCATTGTTAGGCGCTGCCCAACTAGTAGTCTATTAATATAAGGTAACCTTAGGTTTTTACTGACTACGGTGATCCCAAGCAGATCAGACATCAAATCAACGCTTGTATCATCAACCTGATATTCTTCAATGTTAATTGCTATTAGTTTCGGTGTATTTTCTTGAGTAATGGCAAATAGTTGTTCATCGGTTGTGGCATAGGCCATAAAGCGTTGGAATCGATCTTCATTAATAATTAGCCCGCGAAGACGTCCTGGGATAGTTAGCCCTAAGTTTCGTATCCAAGGTCGACCATTAAGCATTTTCATTTGAAAAATATTATTCTTTGCGTCAGCGATGATAAAGCCGTTATCGATACGTTTATGACGAATTGAACTGTTGTTGTTCAGCATTTTAATTGGCATTTGTGCCCCAGCATTCAACATTGCTTTTGTAAAGAGTTTTCCTTTATCATGATCCAATTTTCCATCAATAGGTCGGTAAAATTCTAAAGCATTACGATCTTTATTCAAACGCATGAGGTCCGGGGGGAGAGTATAACGACTTCCTTTGGGATTTGTTTCGATGAGACGATGGATCGAGATCTCTAAGCTATTCCAGAATTCTGGGGAAAACTGATTTTTACTCCAACCATTCCATGCTTGTTCAACTGTTAAACTTAGCCCTCCGATGAGTTTGGGCCATAAATGCCACTTGGCCAAGTCTTGACCATAGAAGAAAGGTAAAGCCTGTTTGTACGTCTCTTCGTTAAGTTTATGCCCTGATTGATCTTGATAGACCCTAGTTTGAGTGCTATTCGGAGAGTGTGCCTTCTCGGGTGGAATGGTGGTTATTATAAAATCATTATTGACTTGACTATAGTACAGTTTCTGTTGGGAAGTCGCTGGCATTACTATTTGCCAGTATAGCCTGGGTACTAGGTAAGCTAATGCAATAGATACTATTCCTGCTGCCATTACACGGTAAATTCGGTCGCTAACATGCTGTTTAGCCTTATACTTAAAATCTAAGTAAGTGTAAACAGCTAAACCTAAGCATAAGAATACTAAACCTAGGTAAGCTGGGAAACTTGGCAGATTGAGTTGATATCCTGGGATCACAGTAACATCAAAAATGAAATAACTACTCACAATAGCGAAAAATCGGAGGGAAATACTCGTAGTGGCAAAAAACGCGACAGTGGTAGCATAAATCCCTAAAGCACGGAACAGCCAAGTGCAGAAACTCAACAGCTGATCAGTAATTTGTTCAGCAGGCATATGGTAGTTAAGGTAAATAAACCATTGGGCTATAATGGCGATGACAAATAAGCTGAGGATACTGACGGTACCAGTTATTAAAATGATGCCTATGATCCGTTCTGGTGCTACAGGCAAATGAAATGAAAGTCGCAACCTTCTCTGCTGGGCTTCCGGCCAGGTCTGAGCAAATCCTATAACAATTGCTGCAAACGCGAGTATTTCGAAGTTTGTAAACAATAATATTTGGTCGCGGGAAATAGTCATATCAGCAATAATAGTTGCTAAACCGAAATAGCCATCTGAACGATATATACTATGAAGTAACAACCAGCAGCCAATGCAACCATAACCAACCATTAACAACGCTATTAATAGAGAAACGCGTAGTTTTATCCATTCTTTGTACAATAACGCTTTGGTTTCGGTGTCCATGTTGACTAGCCTTAGTATTTACCTGTTATGCCAATAAAAGCATCTTCTAGATTCAACGATAAGAGCGTTAGTTGAGAATGTGGAACGCCCGCTGCCTTTAGTTTTGCTTTAAGGTTTTCTGGTTTAATGAACCCATATACTGTGGTATAAGAGCCAAGATGTTCGATTGTGCAGATTTCCTGATCTGAGCTCATAGTTTCTGCTGCAGGGCTGCGTTCAAAACGATAACCAAAGAAACTCTGCATAAACTGATTCTTACAGCCCTTTGCGACGACTTTGCCCTGCTTGAGTATTACCATTTGATCTATAACGGGATCTAGCTCTTGCACGACATGGGAGGTGAGTAGCACAGTAGCTTTGTAGGTACTTACATAATCCTGTAGATAATCTATAAATAGCCTTCGATAACCTACATCCAAACCCATAGAATAGTCATCCAATATCATTAACTTTGGACTCTGAGCCAAAAGAAGACCTAATACAATTTGGGAGCGCTGACCACAAGACATGTTGCATAGTTTTCTGGTGTGGGGTACTGGAAGTTTACTTACTAACTCAAAAAATACCGTACGATTCCAGTGGGGATAGAATGCAGAATAGTAACGTTCCAATTCTGTGATGGACATAAAGTCATACTGGTTAAAGCCTTCATGAAGAAGACCTATCTTACGACGAGTCTGTTCTTTCAGCGAGTAACTTGGGTCCCCCAACACCTGACATTCTCCGCCGCTGGGGCAGAGAAACCCCATCAGTATGTTGATGATAGTACTCTTTCCAGCGCCATTTTTGCCTAAGAGCCCAAAAACACTGCCTTGTTCAACATTAAAGGACACTTCCTTCAATGCATCTTTGTCACCATAGTTATGCCAAAGATCTTGGCACGTGATCAGCGGTGTCATAAATCAGCCTTGTGGAGTCTAAAAGGTTGATGTACGATTTCACAAATGATAATCATTTGCAAGTGGGTTTACTTTGATCCCAGGAGAAGACATAAAAATGGTTTTAGTGGGATGGGATTGAGAGTACCGATGAAGAGAGAAAAATGTTAACTGATGTTTGGAGTATAGGAACGGCAATTCCTTTATTGCTATGTTCTATCGCTGGTCTGGCGTTGGTAGCAGAACGTACCTGTTATTTCATAAGAAATAAGGGGATCCCCGCATCGGTTCAGTTAGAGGTAAATCAGGCCATACAAGCACGTAGGCTTGATGATGCGTTGTGCTTAGTACTGAAGATTAAACCTTTTTATCTTAAGGCCCTGGAAGTCATGGTGTTGGAAAAAGACTGTCCTAAATCCCATAGAGATGAAGCAGTGGCAATTGCCATGCATTACGTGTCCCATGGGTTTAAACGCAGAATGTCTGGCATTTTAACCATTGCTTCCCTTGCTCCTATGTTAGGGCTGCTGGGAACCATTATTGGTTTGATGCGCTCTTTTAAAGACATCGGAATCCATGACGGCCCTGTTGAACCATCCATCGTCGCCGATGGACTATGGCAAGCTTTATCAACCACGGCAGCGGGATTGATTATCGCCGTTTTTTGCGTGTTGGCCCATGCTTTATTGGCATCGCGAGCTCGACAATTATTATCAGACTGCAATTACTTGCTAAATAAGCTTTCCCATGAGTATGAACACTATGATTGATATGGAAGAGGATCGCGTCTTGGAGGCAATACAACCTGATAGCATGACGGCGATGATTGATGTTGTTTTCTCGCTTCTTGCTTTTATGATGTTGATAATCAACACACCTCTTGTAAGCATGCCGATGGATTTGCCACAAACCAATAGAAATCAAACACAAAAGCATGTTTTGAAACAACAAATGATGATCTTGACAGTATTAGGTGATAGTAACAGCTATCGCTTGAATGAAAGTGGCGTTCTTGATCAGGAACAACTGAGGCAAAAGCTTAGAGCAATCCAAGCCAAAGATGAATTTAAGATCATTATCAATACCAACAAATCCACTGAAGTACAACGTATGATTGATGCATTCAGCATTTTAGCTGAATTGAGCCTCAACAATGTCGAAGTGGCCATTAAAGATAGTCACTAAAATGAACACTCTTGGGAGTTTAAAAAGTTTTGCACTAGTGTCGTTATTACTCCATATGGTAATAGGAGGGCTTGCTTGGTACTACGAGCAGCAGGCTGAGTCTAGTTATGTGGCAAGCCAACAGGTGTTAAAAAATATGAGTATAGGACTCAAAGCAGCCAGTGTAGGTATAAAGATGACACAGAATACTATGCAAACATCTTCTTTTGAGTTCACAGAAGCTGATAAACAACCCAACATTAAACCAGAACCTAAAATTAGCTCTAACAGTGAGACATTGAAAAGCAAATCGGATGAGATAAAACAGCAGCCTAAACTTAGGCCGGTAGCTAGGATTGCTCCAAGTCATAAGATGGTTAATCAATCTAAGGCATCATCTCCAGAAGTTACCAAGATGGTGGGTGAACAAGGTATAGACGGCAGCACAATAAGCCAAAATAAAGCTTCGGAAACTGGACAAGATGAAAGAGGTAAGGGGACATTCCAGGCTAAACTTTACGATGCGTTAATTAGAAAGCACTTACTCGCTAAACAACGATATCCTAAGTCATTGAAGATGAAACGCTTGGAAGGTAAGGTGACAGTGTCTTTCTTGATTAATCGCCAAGGAAAAATCTTGCAGTCCTCAATCGTAAAAATGGCTCGCCATTCAGGGTTTAACAAGGCTACACGTTATATGTTGAACCAAGCAGAACCTTTCCCCCCCGCCCCCCTTGAGTCTAATTGGTATAGCCGTTCATATCAGATCGAAATTAGCTACGCTATCCAATAGCGTAGCTAATAAGTGTATGTCAAATACAGCCAATAACTGCGCCCCAATTGATAAGGATCAGGATCGGTTGGGTTAGTATCGGTATAAGGAAAGTCATTTAATAAGTTTGATATACGCAAGTCCACGGATGCTTGATGCTTTTTTGTGCTGATTAACTTATAACTGAGATTGAGATCGACGGAGGTAAACGCCTTTCGGGTAATCTTGTCGTATATATCATATTTATTGCCGTCAATGTCGATCTTCTCCTCAGTGTTAGCTAACGTATCGTACTGGCCACGGTATTGAACCGCAGCGTAGGTAAGCAGGCGATTATCCAGCCAGTCGGCTGACCAAGAGATAGAAGCTCGCAAAGGGGCCGCGTAATTTTGTCGCTCACTAATCTTGTCAATTTCACTGAGTGAGACCAAATGACCTTCATAGTATACCAGAATGCTATTTCGTTCATCTGGATCAAATGTATCACCATAATCAATAATACCATTTAAAGTTTTTGTCTTTGACCAAGTCACGTTAGCATTAAACCTATGGTTATTATAATGACCACTCCATTCCAGTGATAATCCGCGATAATCTGTTTTTCCTTCATTGGTCAGATGATAATTAGAATAAACGCCGTCATCGGCTTTATCTGCTTGTGTCACAAAGCTATCACGATTATTTCTCAGAACCCCTTTGAGGCGGAAGTTCCCATTTAAATGAGTGGATAGCGTGAGTGCCGCAGTCAACTCATTACTATACGGTGTATTCAAATTCGATGTTGAATACTGACGGCCGAGGCTGGGGTGAGTAGGATACCAACCGTGTTCATTTGTTGTTGAATCAATAATCACCTTGCCGTTGTCATCGAGCTTGCGTTCGTATATTTCAATACCAGGAATTTGTTCTTTAATGGCATAACTGAGCGTATTATTGGCGTAGTAACGATTGGCACCGATGGTTAAGTAGGTATCTTTCAAAAACTCCCAAGCAACGGTAAACCTGGGAGAAATGTTGTGGTTATTCAAAAAATCCTCGTGCTCGTAGCGCAATCCACCGCGTAAGTTTACCGGACCCAGTTGGCGTTGGTACTCCAGCCAGAGTGATTGGCTATTTACAGCAGCTTTTGCATCGTATGCTGCATAGCGAAGAGCTTTAGTAAGTATAATGTCGTTTTCAATACAGGCACTATCGCCTTGTGGACAAGTGAGATTATCCCAACCATTTTCAACCCTAGTTATCCCCTTCGAGTAAGCAGAGCCATCTTGCGATCGTGCCTTATTGGCTTTAACACTGCGTAACTCAAGGCCAAAACTTAAATCACCCGACCACTGTGGTTGGGTCCCTTTGAACGTCGCGATATACTCGGTTTGTTTCTGAGCCAAGTCACCAAAGCCACCTTCAGCACAATCCGATAGATTGCACCAATCGACATACTCTGCATCGCTGTCCCAATAGTAATAGTAAGGTGAGGCCTTTCGCCCGGTGTCAGATATGCTATAGGAAAACTTGGCTTGCCAATCCAGCTCGCCATTTAGGCCATCTAACTGAAAGTAAGCAGCCAAACCATCGGAAGCTGAATCTACTTGGTTGTTTATACCACGAGGGTCGCGGAAACCACTGGTGTAAGGACTATATATCACTTGGGCTTCAGCGCTTATGGTATCAGAAAGGGTATAAATCCCTTTGAGTAAAAAGTTCTCTGACAGGTCTGAGTTGGTAAACTTATCTCCTCCGTAGTCTTCTGATAATTCGTAGTCGACAGTGGCGTCTGAGCGGCTGTACGAGGCTAACACTGCTAATTTATCGGTCAGAGGCAGATCCAGGGTTAACGCTGAGTTATACTTGCGAAACGAAGGTGGCGGGTTATCCTGGGCGTCGATTTTATCACGCAAACGAGTTTTATACTCTTGCATAGAATCATTTTGGTAACCCGAAGTGAAATTGACACTGAATCTATCTTTCGGTTTTCGAAGCTTATAATCTACAACTCCGCCTGTGAAGCCACCATATTCGGCAGCTATATTCGAGTCATAAATTTCAACACTATCAACTAGAGAAGGATCAACATAAAGCGTTTGGGGCGTGGCTCCGGCCACCTCATTGAAGTGCGCTGGATTATCCTCAGTTATATCCATCATAGAGTTGGCGCCGACGCCTTCGATCATTATACTATTATCGTAAAAGTTGCCGCCCGATATGGAGAAATCAGAAGGACGAATAGATTGAATGCTTTCCTGAGAAGCTGTACTTCGTTTTACATCCATCTGTACAAAAGGCAATGTTTTGAGTAACTCACTTGTGTCAGAGCCTCCTGGTTTTGATCCTTCCACCGACTTTTGATTAATAACGCTCATACCAGAATCAACCGGATCGTAACTTTCGTAAGCAGGTGCAGAGCGCTTTGTTACTTCGGGAGCTTTTTCTATTATGTCTATTTTTCCAAGATCAACAGGCGTGTCTTGACATAGGGCGGGGAAGGGGACAAGCATCACGTTGCTGCTAAGACATATTATAAAGTACTTCATATAGTTGTGTGACATATAATAGGGTTTCATTCTCCTCTCCCATCTATATTTTCTATTGCAATAATCATTTCTAAACTTTTTTATTAAACCCTCCATCCTTAACATTATTGGTAATAATCAATACGATATAAAGAATACCCCTTGCTACATTGCCTAACAATACTATTTACAATCACAATTGATTGTTATTTGCATTTAAAGAGGCCTGGTGGCACGATTAAGGAAGTGTGGATAAGCCTCAAGTAGTAGATCGTGGAATCGTGACTTGAGCCATGGATGAACAATAGAAAGAGCCTCTTGCCCACGATGAGTTTTGTTCCATCCTCTTGGATAAACTGCTTGCTATCATTGGGCCGCTATATCTTATAAGTTGGGAATGATTGAAAGTATTACAGGTGCGAGGACGCAAACGAGTCATTTAAACAGAGGTATCTCAACAACCGGTCACACCTTTAGAGTGGAGAATCTCATCAAGAGATTGGTACTAATCTCGGGGAAAGGTCATCAGATTAAACGGTAATTCGTAAATACAAAGACCATCTAGCGGCGATTACCATAGTCGTAAAGAAAAAGAGTATAAACATGTTTGAATACACTTATTATGAAGACTTAGCTGATAGCGTCGATATTCCAAAGGCCGGCATCACCAGCCGACCACTGCATAAAAGTGACAGATTACGTGCAGTCATTTTTGCTTTTGCTGAGGGTGAAGAAATGGGGGAACACACTGCAGCAGTGGCCACTATTGCTCAGATCATTGAAGGTGAATGCACTTTTACCTTAGAAAATGAAGTGAAAGAGATGAAAGCAGGCGCTTGGGTTCTTATGGACGCCTATCTACCTCATAGGATTGTATCTCACACGCCACTAAAACTGATACTGTATCTTGCTGTGTGAGCCCAAATAGGCTCTCTAATCAAGACGACTGTCGCGGCATAGAGATACAGATCTCATGTAAGACATTGATGTAGCTAGGGCAAGCAAACGCACATGTACGTAAACCATATAAGATTTGATTTAACATAATATACATTGTGCGCATTTGTATGTGCAGCTGTTTGAAATCTGCAGAGTTATTACCGGTAATCCCCAGGTTTAAGGTAACTTCCTCCGTGATTCACCTTAAACCTCTAGCAATAGCTTTCTTGGATTAACTCTCAATTCCTTGCAGTCTATCCAATGGCTTGGCGGATGCACTCTGGTGCCTTTCTTCCTGGCTGGTGTGCAGATACTGTGACGTGGTGTCTATGCTTTCATGACCGGCGTCCGCCTGCACATGGGATAAAGGCCGACCATTGAGATTGATGTCATGAGTGATCCCTGTATGGCGAATACTGTGCGCAGTCAGCTGTCGCATTTCATTGGCTTCACGGATAAAACCATCCTTCTCGGCATCATCGGCGGCGCAGTTGATCAGAAACTGAATTTCATCCCGCAATTGACGTATGCCGAGGTTGGCATTGAGCACGCCACTTTCCCGACCTCGGCCGGCGGCGCGATGCCGTATAAACAGCGGCGTGGTTTCATTGGATTGTGGATAGTCACTCAATCCCAAATGGCGCCGGTAACTTTGCAGTGATTGCAGCAACGCTTTGGATACCGCCACGTTTCTGGCCTTGCCGCCTTTACTCCTGGGAATATGAAAATACCAGATGCCGCTGTGATTATGGCGCTTGAATTGACTCATGGTTGGCGCATAACCGGCACGAGCGGCAATTTCCGAGATCCGCAGATAACAGCCGTACATCAGGTTAATCAAGAACAGACTGCGTTGATGTTGTGCCGGCTCGGCTTCAGCCAGGCGCTGCACGCAAGCAACAAGATAAGACCATTGCAGCTCACTGAAAACCTTGAGTTGCTCTTCGGCAGGATCCAACCTGAACTTACTCTTATTGGCAAAGCGACTGTGATTGAGCCAGAGCTGCGCCGGGTTGCGCTCACAATACTCTTCGCTCATAAGATAAGTATAAAATGATGAAAGTATGGCTATTTTTGTCTTCAAGGCATTATCGCTCAGGCTGTATGGCAAGGGTTTGCCGAGCGCCTTGCGACCAATAAACGGCCGCCAGTTGGGATTGGGTTCCCGACTCTGATTGAACTTATCCGTCTTGAATTGCGGGACGTTGAAATAACCCACTAACTCTGTTGGTGGCGCCTGGCAATAAGCCACGTAACGTCCCATTTCCCGTCGGCCCACATTGGCAGCAGATATGCCTGCGACATCGAAACACCAGTGAAAAAAGGTCGTCAACTCGCTGCGGTACGCCTTGTAGTTGTTTTCACTGTCTCTTTGTTCGTAAAGCCAGTCTGTTGCATGCTCAAGCAAGAGGCCTGCATCGGCCACTTTACCCAGGCTTAATTGGGTAATATAGCTGTTGACCACAGGGTTACCCTGCAAAAGCAAGTCTGCGCTGTCAAACAGCGGCATGGCAGATAACGCTTGATTGTTTCCCAAGGTAAAACCTATTCTATAGCAATGATTACTATAGATTTTACTCTTTTTTGACTGATGCCGATAATGTTATTTATCGGCACCAATCCCAGTCTCACATTGGCTGCACTGACGATCGCAATGGACTCTTTGCTTACAGCACCAAAGGCACAATTGCCAAACCTGCTTTTTGGATTGGCTGTCGAGACAACGAAAATCCGCCGCACATAATTCGCCCTTGTGGATCAACTCAGCCAGTTTGCCGACGGGTATCGCCATGCAGACTTCCTGATCGGTTTTATACGATATTGTTTTGCTTTTGGTTTCCATTCTGCCACCCACTTAATGAGAATAGTTCTCAATATAGTAGATCCTGGCGCTGCTGAAAATCCCCCTATACCGGCCGTTGTCAAATTTGTGAGCTATTGCTAGCCCTTCTCG
This sequence comes from Shewanella sp. 38A_GOM-205m, assembly GCF_000518445.1. Lineage (NCBI taxonomy): Bacteria > Pseudomonadati > Pseudomonadota > Gammaproteobacteria > Alteromonadales > Shewanellaceae > Shewanella > Shewanella sp. 38A_GOM-205m. The sequence continues at coordinate 42,553 of NZ_JADP01000006.1, forward strand.
ATGCTTGGACTACACTTTTGAAAGGTAAATCAAAACTATTCAATTGATTGGAGTCCAACAGATGCTGATCGACATGGCCAAGAAAGGCCCGCTATTTGGCTCAAAGAAAGCTTCAACAACGACAGATACCCTGCCCCCCTGGAAAGTTCTGGTGGTGGATGATGAGCCTGATGTGCACACAGTCACTAAACTTGCCCTCTCCCGCTTCAAACTCGACGGCCGCGGGTTGAGCTTTATCAACGCTTATAGCGGCGAACAGGCCAAAGAGCTACTGCAAGGTGAAGAAGATGTCGCCGTCGCCTTTATTGATGTGGTGATGGAAAGCGATCATGCCGGGCTTGAGTTGGTGCGGTGGATCCGTGAAAACCAACAAAATAAAGCCATCAGGCTGATTTTGCGTACCGGTCAACCCGGGCAGGCGCCGGAAGAGGATGTGATAGTTAACTATGACATCAATGACTATAAAGCCAAGGCCGAGTTGGACTCCCGTAAGCTGACAACCAGTGTCTACTCTGCCCTGCGCTCTTTCAGGGACATTACCGAAATTGAGCAGGCGCGGCAGATGCAGCTCAATCATCGCCAGGGACTGGAGCGGGTTTTGGAGGCCACTTCCGGCCTGTTTGAATTGCGAACCCTGCACAAATTTGCTGATGGTTTGCTGACTCAGGTGGCCAACTTGCTTGAGCTCAAAGACGCCACCACCATACTCGGCTGCAATGCCATGGATGCGGTGACAGAGCCAGGTAACGGCAACAAAATTCAGATATTGGCCGCCACAGGTGAGTTTACCAACCACCATGAGAAACCCTTGCCTTCTCATATTCAGTCGCTGATGGAAGAAGCCTTGAAAGAGCAGCGTTGTCTTTATCGGGATGATTGCTTTGTGGGCTACTTTCCGGCTAAAAATAACTGGGTCAACCTGCTTTATATGGATTCGGTCAGCCAGTTGACCGATCTGGATAAACAGCTTATCGACATTTTTGCCATCAATGTCGGGGTGGCGTTCGAAAACCTGCTGCTGAATCAGGAAGTGGAAGATACTCAGTCGGAGCTTATTTTACGTCTCGGTGATGTGGTGGAGAGCCGCTCCAAGGAAGCGGCCAATCATGTTAAGCGTATGGCCGAGTATTGCCATGAACTGGCGCTGCTTGCCGGCCTGCCGGAAACACAGGCCGACCTGCTCAAGCGCGCTGCGCCCATGCATGACATAGGGAAAATAGCCATTCCCGACAATGTGCTGCTCAAACCGGGGAAACTGGACGATATTGAGTGGGATGTGATGCGGCAACACCCGATAATCGGCCATCAGATCCTGGCTAATTCAGAGCGGCCCATTTTAAAAGCCGCCGGCACAATCGCCCTACAACACCATGAGAAGTACGATGGCAGTGGCTATCCCAGAGGCCTCTCGGGTAAAGAGATACATCCCTTCGCCAGAATCGTTGCCATTGCCGATGTGTTCGATGCCCTGTCACACGCCCGCTGCTATAAGCCGGCCTGGCCGCTCGATGAGGTACTGAGCGAGATGCAGTCCTGCAGCGGCAGCCATTTTGACCCGGACTTTCTAAGGCTGTTTATTGATAACATAGATATCTTTATCAAAATAAAAAACAATTGGCGCGATGACGCCGAGCCTTAAGCTGTTTGCACACAGGGGGAATGGTTCTGCATAGCGAAAATTGAGATGCGAGCCATTTGAGCAGGCTCGCGGTATACGAGATTTTTAGTCTTGCAGTGGTTTTCAGGCAAAATGTCCGATTTCAACTTATGGCTATTTCTGCTTATGGCTGTCGGCGAGAAAGTCGAACCAAGTTGAGTACTGCTCTGTGCCCTGCTGCCAACTGACAAACACCCGCCATACCATATAACCACTGCTGCAGGAGCCAAAAATCAGTTGGCCCTCGAATGTTTCCCCTTCGGTGGCAGACGGCGTCATAGGAATGACTCCCATAAACATATCCCTGCCTTCGACACGAAGTTTGAGATTGGATACCGGGCGATTAAAGCCAAGCTGCCAGTGAATAGGCTTTTCGCTGGGGGCAAAGCTTGGGTTCAGCATCAGGGAGATCTGTTGCTCACCCAATTTTTTAACACAATCGGCAACGGAAAAATCACATAAAGCGGGATCTGCGACAGTTTGGGTCGCCCGGGGAGTTTGAGCCTGGTCACAACCCAGGAGCAAAAGCAGGCTGAAAACGACGCCAAATAGCTTGGGGAGAGTCGCACTATGCATAAAATTTCACCTTATGCTGCAAGATGTTAACATTCTATGGCCAAGTTTGATCTGGATCAACAATGTGTCCGGCAGATTGGTATCTTTTTTGACGTAGCTCAAGTATCATTGCATCGCCTGACGTTTTGTCGCAAATATGCAGGCTAAGCCATTGACACAAGAGTGTGACTCTCATAGGGGACGCCTTCACTCGAGTCATTTTATAACAGGTAAAGGCCTGTCCTTTACTGAACAACAAGTAAAAGTAATAAGCAGTGGAAGCAATATGATGAACCATTCCCAGCCAACAGGCGCTGATTACAATTACACCGTTGTCCGCCAATTTGCCTTAACCACAGTTTTGTGGGGCATTATTGGTATGTCATTAGGTGTACTTATCGCGGCTCAGTTAATCTGGCCACAGCTGAACTTTGAGACTCCTTGGTTAACTTTCAGTCGTTTAAGACCGTTACATACCAATGCTGTGATCTTTGCGTTCGGCACATCAGCCCTTTTCGCCACATCCTATTATGTCGTTCAACGCACCTGTCAGACCCGTCTGTTTGCACCTAAACTGGCTGCATTCACCTTCTGGGGATGGCAAGCCATCATTCTCTCGGCCGTAATCACTCTGCCGCTGGGTATCACCAGCAGTAAAGAATACGCCGAACTGGAATGGCCTATTGATATCGCCATCGCCGTAGTCTGGATCGCTTATGCGACCGTGTTCTTCGGTACCATTATCAAACGAACCACTTCCCACATCTATGTGGCCAACTGGTTCTTTGGCGCCTTCATTATCACAGTCGCCGTGCTGCACATAGTGAACTCCATGGCTGTTCCCGTCAGCCTGTGGAAGTCTTATTCACTGTATAGCGGTGCTGTCGATGCCATGGTGCAATGGTGGTACGGTCATAACGCGGTAGGCTTCCTGCTGACTGCCGGTTTCCTCGGAATGATGTATTACTTCGTTCCCAAGCAAGCCGGGCGTCCCGTTTACTCTTATCGTCTGTCGATTGTCCACTTCTGGGCACTGATTGCCCTGTATATCTGGGCTGGTCCTCACCATCTGCATTACACTGCCCTGCCCGACTGGACTCAGTCTCTGGGTATGGTGATGTCACTGATCCTGTTCGCTCCTTCATGGGGCGGTATGATCAACGGTATCATGACCCTGTCCGGTGCCTGGCATAAACTGCGTACCGATCCGGTTCTGCGCTTCCTAGTGGTGTCTCTGTCCTTCTACGGTATGTCTACCTTCGAAGGTCCTATGATGGCTATCAAGACAGTAAACGCTCTGTCTCACTACACCGACTGGACCATTGGTCACGTTCACTCTGGTGCACTTGGCTGGGTTGCCATGGTGTCTATCGGTTCTCTGTACCACCTGATCCCAGTGCTGTTTGGTCATGGCCGCATGTACTCCACCAAGCTGGTGAACCTGCACTTCTGGCTGGCGACTATTGGTACCGTACTTTATATCGTTGCCATGTGGATCTCCGGTGTAATGCAAGGTTTGATGTGGCGCGCAGTGAACGCAGACGGCACCCTGACTTACAGCTTTGTTGAAAGTCTGGAAGCCTCTTATCCGTTCTACTTCGTCCGCTTCCTGGGTGGTTGTTTCTTCGTAACGGGTATGCTGATCATGGCTTACAACGTGCTGCGCACTGTTTATGCCCCTAAAGACTCTCTGCCTGCCATCGCAGAAGCCAAAGCCGCATAAGGAGCAGTAACGATGAAATTCAATCATGAAATAGTTGAGAAGAACGTCGGCCTGCTGGGTATCTTCACTGTGATTGCCATCAGTATTGGTGGCCTGGTGCAGATCACGCCGCTTATCTTCCAAAAAGATACCACTGAGCCGGTTGCCGGTCTCAAGCCTTACACAGCCCTGCAGCTGGAAGGCCGTGATATCTATATCCGTGAAGGATGTAACAACTGTCACAGCCAGATGATCCGTCCGCTGCGTGCCGAAACCGAGCGTTACGGTCACTACTCGGTTGCCGGTGAGTCGGTTTGGGATCACCCCTTCCTGTGGGGTTCCAAGCGTACCGGTCCCGACTTGGCCCGTGTGGGTGGTCGTTACAGTGACAAATGGCATGAAGTTCACCTGATCGATCCCCGTGCCGTTGTTCCTCAGTCCAACATGCCTGCCTTCCCTTGGCTTGCTGAAAACACCCTTACAGGTGAATACACAGCCAAGAAAATGGAAGTGATGCGTGGTTTTGGTGTGCCATACGAAGATAAAGATATCGAAGGCGCCCAAAAAGCCGTTGAAGGCAAGACAGAACTGCAGGCGCTGATAGCCTATCTGCAGTCGTTGGGACACGCACTGAAATAAGGAGGCAAATATGGACTACGGCACAATGCAAGGGATTATTACGTTGGTTTTGATCCTGGTTTTTGTCGGGATATTTGCTTGGGCATATAGCTCGCGTCGTCAAAAGCAATTCGACGAAGCAGCTAATCTGGTGTTTTCCGATGAGGAACAACACCAGAATGCGAAGGACTCAGGAGAACACAAATAATGTTAATGAGTAACTTCTGGAGTATCTGGATCACCGTACTCAGCTTACTGGTGATCGCAGGATGTTTTATTCTGCTACGGCTCTGCTCCAAAAACACCACGCCGGAGATTAAAGAAGGCGACCTGATGGACCACAGCTATGATGGTATTCAGGAGATCAACAACCCACTGCCTAAGTGGTGGAGCTATCTCTTTTATATCACCATCGTCTTTGGTCTGCTCTACCTGGTGCTCTACCCTGGCCTGGGTAACTACAAAGGCCTGCTTGGCTGGAGCAGTTCCAACCAGAGCATAGGTACCGAAAAAGGCATCAAGGGCGACTCCGCCAAGGCGATTGCTGATGCAACAGAAGAAGGCCGTTGGGTTCAGTACGATCAGGAAGTGAAGCTAGCCGATGAAAAGTACGGCCCTATCTTCGAAGCTTACAAAGCAACGCCACTGGCCGAGCTGGTCAAGAACGAAGAAGCCCTGAAAGTCGGTGGCCGTCTGTTCCTGCAGAACTGTGCCCAGTGTCACGGCTCAGCTGGTCGCGGTGGCAAAGGCTTCCCCAACCTGACCGACGGTGACTGGTTGTACGGCGGCGAGCTGGAAACTATCAAGACCACCATAATGAACGGTCGTCACGGTATGATGCCGCCTAAAGGTGGTCTGCCTATCGATGACAGCGAAATTGCTGGTCTGGCTGAATACGTAGTGAGCCTGTCCGGTCGTGAACATGATGCCGCGTTGGCCGCCAAGGGCCAAGGTTCATTCATGAAGGGCTGTTTTGCCTGTCACGGTATGGACGCCAAAGGTAACAAGCTGATGGGCGCCCCTAACCTGACCGACAATGTCTGGCTTTACGGCGGCAGCCGTGGCGTGATCATGGAATCCATCAAGAACGGCCGCAGTGGTGTTATGCCGGCGTGGAAAGACGTTCTCGGTGAAGAGAAAGTTCACGTTATTGCAGCTTACGTATATAGCTTGTCACATCAGGCTGAGAAGTAAGTTCGTATGACTTTTCAAAGGCCTCGATAATTTCGGGGCCTTTGTTTTTAAAAAACCGCTTTCGCGATAGAATAGCCGCCCAAATAGAATAGTAGGTAAACAGTATGAGCGCTCCACAAGCCTGGTATAAGCAGTTCTGGCCTTGGTTTCTTATCGTTTTGCCCATGTGTGCCGTTATAGCCAGTTTTGCCACTCTGCGTATTGCCCTCACCAACTCCGATTCCCTGGTTGCCGATGACTACTACAAAAACGGCAAGGCAATTAACCAGGACATCCACAAAATTCAATATGCCCGTCAATTGGGAATGCAATTTTCCCTTGAATGGCACAATGGCGAACTTCTGATAACCCAGCACGGCGGCCCAGAGTATCTGGCGGCACTGAACCTGGAGTTTTACCACCCTACTCTGGCAGAAAAGGATTTTACCCAAATGCTGACTGCCGATGCCTCCAAGGTGTATCGCTATATTCCCAATGAGTCGCTAGATGGCGCCTGGGTTGTACGAGTCGAAGGATTTGACCGTAAATGGCGTTTGCAGCAAAGACTGCAGATAGAAGCGGATAAAACCTACTGGCTCAATTGAGTGCCGTCATGACACATACAGTCTGTTTTCATTGTGGGGAGCCTGTCACCACGGGCATGCAGTTCAGTACAGTGATTGATGGTCAGGCTCAGCCCATGTGTTGCCTTGGATGTCAGGCGGTGGCCCAGGCCATCATGGATGCCGGGCTGACCAATTACTATAAATTTCGCTCCGAACCCGGCAGCAGGCAAAACGCCCTGGTGCCGGATGAGCTCAAGACCTTCAGTGCCTACGACCTTCCCGAAGTGCAACAGGACTTTGTGCACGATCAGGGCAATCAAACCTCGGTCTCGCTATCGATTGACGGCATTACCTGTGCCGCCTGCGCCTGGCTCATCGAGCACAAAGTCAAGCAGTTGCCCGGCATAGTCTCAGTTCAGGTCAACTCTACCACTCAAAGAGCCCTCATCAGTTGGCGCACGGCCGACATCAAACTGTCTGAAATACTCAATCAAATCGGCCGCATCGGCTATCAGGCGGCGCCTTACCAGCTGGATGATCAGGAAGTTCAGAGTAAAAAGAACAGCCGTAAGTTTCTACTGAGGCTTGGTTTGGCGGGCTTTGCCACCATGCAGGTGATGATGTTCGCCCTGGCGCTGTACGCCGGTTACTTTACCGGGCTTGAGGTGGAATATCGCGACTATTTCCGCTGGGTGAGCATGATGTTTGCCGCACCTGTGGTGTTCTACTCGGCGCAGCCTTTCTATTTCAGTGCCCTGCGGGCCCTGCTCGCCGGCAGGCTCAATATGGACGTGTCTGTCTCCATCGCCATCTGCGGCGCCTATATCGCCAGCTGTATCGCGACAGTGCAAGGCACAGGCGAAGTCTATTTCGAGTCTGTGTCCATGTTTACCTTTTTCCTGCTGCTTGGGCGCTATTTTGAGCAGGCGGCGCGGCAAAAAGCCTCAGTCAGTTCGAGTAACCTGCATAAGTTGGTGCCCTTGACCGCCCAACGTATCGGGGATGATGGCAGCAGCGAAGAGATCCCCGCCAAGCGCTTGCAAATAGGCGATCTGGTGCTTGTGCGCCCAGGGGAAGTGATCCCCGCCGACGGCCTGGTAGAGCAAGGCCATTCCGCCGTCAACGAGGCCATGCTCACCGGTGAGCAGATGCCACAGAGCAAACTACCGGGAGCTCAGGTTTATGCCGGTACCATCAACCAGGATCAACCGCTTAAAGTACGGGTGAACGCCATAGGCCAGGACCAACTGGTGGCAGAGATCATCCGTTTGCAAGAACTGGCCTCCAATAATAAGCCAGCCGTCGCCATGACGGCCGACAAGCTGTCGCGCTATTTCTCCGGCACCATACTCAGCATCGCAGCCATCACTTATCTGGTATGGCACCAGTTCTCGCCAGAAGACGCTTTCTGGGTCACTCTATCTGTGTTGGTGGCTACCTGCCCCTGTGCGCTGGCCTTAGCAACTCCGACGGCTGTGACCTGCGCCACAGCGCTGTTCACCCGCCTGGGGGTGATTACCCGTAAAGCGGGAGTGTTTGAAAAGCTGCCGCAAATTGATGCCGTGGTCTTTGACAAGACAGGTACCCTCACCTGTGGCAATCTGACCTTGCTGGAAACCCGCATCACCAAAGGCCGTGAGGCTGAGTATAGCGAGTTGCAGGTGCAACAAGTGGCGGCAGCGCTTGAAGCCGGTTCACTGCACCCGATAGCCCTGGCCTTTAGCCCTTATGCCGGCACACTCGAAGCCAACGAGGTGCATCATCAGGTGGCTCGCGGCATCAGCGGCAAGATCAACGGTCGCGACTTTAAGATAGGCAACGGCGAGTTTGTAGGAATCGAGCTCGCCCCCAGTGAACAGCAACAAGTGTTCCTCGCCGATGAGCAAGGCTTGGTGGCCAGTTTTATTTTGCAGGACAGGCTGAGGGAAGACGCCAAGGATACGGTCGAGGCACTCAAGGCAAACAATATCCGTCTGGCGATTGCCAGCGGTGATACCCGGCCCCATGTGGAATCCCTGGCTCGGCAAGTGGGCATAGCGGAAGTGCATGCAGACATGAGCCCGGCAGATAAACTCGATTATGTACGCCGTTTGCAACAGCAACATAAGGTGGCCATGTTCGGCGATGGCATCAATGATGCCCCCGTGCTTGCCGGCGCCGATCTCTCTATCGCCATGGGCAGTGGCACTGCGCTGGCGAAAAACAGCGCCGATCTGATTTTGCTTGGCGATCATCTATGGCGTTTTACCCAAGCCATAGCGGTTGCCCGTAAAGCCAATCGTATCATTCGCCAAAATCTTGCCTGGGCTTTGGGATATAACCTTCTTATACTGCCTCTGGCCGTAACAGGCCATGTCGCACCATATATCGCCGCCATCGGCATGTCGGCCAGTTCGCTGATCGTTGTCAGCAACAGCCTCAGACTTCTCAGGGTCCGCTTATGAGTATTATCTACGTACTAATCCCCATCGCCATGCTGTTTGTGCTGATAGCTGTTGGTGTCTTCTTCTGGGCGGTAAAATCGGATCAATTTGACGATCTCGAGCGCCACAGTGTGTCGATTCTGTTTGATGAGGAACCTGTGGACAACAAGGCGCAACAGGAGCAATCTCAAACGGCTGAAACTGAAGTCACTCAAGCGCCTCAGGATAGAGGCAATGGAATATAACCTCACCGGCGCCTTTTTGGTGGGCCTGATGGGAGCCGGACACTGCTTTGGTATGTGCGGCGGTTTGGTTGGCGCCTTTTCCAGCCAGCTTCCCGCTGCCCGTCGAGGCCAGAATCCGTTGGCGCAACAACTCTCGTTTCTGCTTCCCTATAACCTTGGTCGTATTCTCAGTTACAGCCTGGCCGGCGCTTTGGTGGGCGGTTCTGCCGCCGGGCTTGGCATGCTGTTTGATATCGATATCTACCTCTTGGTGCTCAGGCTCATTGCCGGTGTGATGATGATCGCCATGGGCCTCTACATTGCCCGCATCTGGGCCGGTTTGGTGCAGATTGAGCGTCTTGGTCAAGGATTGTGGCGTTTACTTAAGCCATTGTCCCAAAAAGTGTTACCTGTAACTCATCCCGGGCAAGCTTTGGTGGCCGGCATGGTTTGGGGCTGGCTGCCCTGTGGCCTGGTATACAGCACTCTCACCTGGGCAGTGGCCAGCGGCAGTGCCGGCCAGGGCGCGCTAATCATGCTTTGTTTCGGTTTGGGAACATTACCTGCCTTGCTCAGCGCCGGAGTAGCCGCCAAGGCGCTGGCCGACTGGGCTCAAAAGCGCGCCGTGCGTTTAATTGCCGGTTTACTCCTGGTTGGCTTCGGGATCCAAACACTCTATATCGCCCTGGCTCAGCTTGACTAGCCGGGGTCGGTGAATTGGTTTAACATGGGAAGAGTCGCTTTACTTGAGAAAGACTATGACAATAGACAATAACAAGCATCGTCGCCCTGCTGCCGGGGGCTGTACCATTCATTGTCATGATTGCAGCATGGGGACCTTATGTATTCCCTTTACGCTCAACACCAATGAGTTGGATCAGCTTGACAATATTATCGAGCGCAAGAAACCCATTCAGAAGGGTGAACAGTTGTTCAAGTCCGGAGATCCGCTGAAATCTCTGTATGCTATCCGCTCCGGAACGATTAAAAGCTATACCATCACAGAACAGGGCGATGAGCAGATCACCGGCTTCCACCTGGCCGGTGATGTCATAGGCTTTGACGGTATCCATGCCCAATCACACCAGAGTTTTGCCCAGGCCCTGGAAACCTCTATGGTGTGTGAAATCCCCTTCAATACTTTGGACGAACTCTCCGGCACCATGCCCAAACTCAGACAGCAGATCATGCGCCTGATGAGTAATGAAATCATGAGTGACCAAGGGATGATCCTGCTGCTAAGCAAAAAGAATGCCGAAGAGCGCCTGGCGGCCTTCATCAGTAACCTAGCGGCCCGCTTCGGTAGCCGCGGCTTCTCCCCCAGGGAATTTCGCCTCACCATGACCCGTGGTGATATAGGCAACTATCTCGGTCTCACAGTGGAAACCATAAGTCGTTTACTGGGACGTTTCCAAAAGGCCGGACTGATTGAAGTAAAAGGAAAATATATCACTATACTGGATCTTGAAGAGCTCGACAGGCTGGCTGGAGCCGCCCGGATAGCAAGATAGCAAGCGATTCAATATATTGATCTCAAGCAATACAAATCACAGCCAATATCGCATGATATAGGTATATCCTGCGGAATAAGGAAAAAGCCATGAGGGATTATCAAAAGCTATTGGTCGTAGTCGACCCTACATCGGAAAAACAGCCTGCCCTTGCCCGCGCGGTGGAACTCGCCACTCGCAGCAAGGCCAAGATCACCGTCTTTCTGTCTATCTTTGATTTCTCCTATGAAATGACCTCTATTCTTTCCAATCAGGAACGTGAGGCCATGCGTCAGGGGGTTATCAATCAACGTAAAGCCTGGATTGCCGATCTGCTCAAGCCGCATCAGCAAGCCGGACTCGAGATGGACAGCGAAGTACTGTGGCATAACCGCCCGTTTGAGAGCATCATCAACTTTGCCATTCAGGGAGAGTACGACCTGATAGTCAAAGGCACCCATGAGCACGACAAACTCAAGGCCGTTATTTTCACCCCCACTGACTGGCACTTGTTGCGTAAGGCTCCAGTGCCTGTATTGCTGGTAAAACAGCATGACTGGCCGGTGAAAGGCAAAATTCTCTGCGCCGTCAACGTTGCCTCTGAAGATGAGGAGCATCAATCCCTGAACGGCAAGATCATTGAACATGCCCAGGAACTGGCGGCCAAGTTTGATGCCGAGGTGCACCTTGTCAACGGTTATCCCGGAACTCCGGTCAACCTGGCGATTGAACTGCCGGACTTTGATGCCCACACCTACAACGAAACCATTCGTATGCAGCATGAGCAGCGAGTCAATTATCTGGCCAACAGTTACGGGGTCGATACCGCCCACTGCCACGTGAAAGAAGGTTTACCTGAGGATGTTATCCCTGAGCTGGCGGAGCAACTGGACGCTGAGCTGGTCGTTCTCGGTACTGTGGGTCGTACCGGTTTCTCTGCCGCGCTTATCGGCAACACGGCAGAACATGTGATAGATTCGGTCAACTGCGATCTGCTGGCGGTAAAACCCGACGGTTATAAGTCGCCTCTGGCCTGAGTCGCCCCTTTACCCAACCGGCTTTAGCTGGAATAATACGCGCCCTGAACCATAGTGTTACTGGGCGCTTATTTTTTTATGTCTGAAGTTATGCAAGAGCTGGATAAGAAACAAATCACTCGTCTCAACAAACTGCAAAAGCGTTTACGCCGCGAAGTCGGCAGTGCCATTGCCGATTACAACATGATTGAAGAAGGCGATCGCGTAATGTGCTGCCTCTCCGGCGGCAAAGACAGCTATGCCATGCTGGACATTTTGTTGAATCTGCAGCAGCGGGCACCTGTGCAGTTTGAAATTGTCGCCGTCAATCTGGATCAGAAGCAGCCCGGCTTCCCGGAAGAAGTGCTGCCGGCCTATCTGGATAGTTTAGGCGTGGCCTACCATATTCTAGAAAAAGACACTTATTCGATAGTCAAAGATAAGATCCCAGAAGGCAAGACCACCTGCTCGCTTTGTTCCAGGCTGCGCCGCGGTACCCTTTATGGGTTTGCCCAGCGAATAGGTGCCAGCAAGATAGCGCTGGGCCATCACAGAGACGACATCATAGAAACCCTGTTCCTCAACATGTTCTATGGTGGCAAGATGAAGGCCATGCCACCCAAGTTGCTATCGGATGACGGTGCCAATATGGTGATCCGTCCCCTCGCCTATTGCCGAGAAAAAGACATTGCCGAATACGCCAAGCTGAAAGCCTTCCCTATCATTCCTTGTAACCTTTGCGGCTCCCAGGAAAACCTCAAGCGCGCCGAGGTCAAAAATATGCTCAAACTGTGGGACAAACAGTTTCCTGGGCGCATCGAAACCATCTTTACTGCGATGCAAAATACCGCGCCGTCCCAGGGTGTTGACCGCACAGTGTTCGACTTTTTGGCATTGGAGCGCAATCCGGATGCTCCTGCCAGCGGGGAAGTTGCCGAAGCCGATTTGCCCGCCTTTGACTTTATGGATGTCAGCAACAGCGGTCATATCGATCTCGACAGTGCCGCCAAACATGCAGATCAGAGCCAACGTATCGAAGTGGTTGGCATCTATCAGCCTTGATACAACTATTCCGAACAAGCACCTGGTGCTTGTTCGGAAATGCTCTGTTTACTGCCGCTTACTTCATCAAAACTAAAGCCACTATCAAAACTAAAGCCACTTTTGCATAAACAGCAAACGCTTGCCATTGACCTCAGTAGCATCGAATTCACAATAGCCCAGCTTTTGATAGATATGGCGGCCAACCTGATTAACAGCAAATACATCGAGCCAGATACGTGAAGCGTTTAACTCATTAAGGCAATACTCTTCCATCAATTGCATCGCTCTTTGACCTAAACCTTGACCCTTATGGGCGACAACAATTCTTCTGAACTCTATCTCCTTCGGCTTATCCTCGACCAAAATCATAAAACCCGCGAGTAACTCATTTTGATAAATCGAAAGATAGTGGACAGTATCCTTCGTCATTTCGGCCAGATGCTTTTCCGCCGGATAAGGCATGATAAAGCCGGCCGTGTTTTGCAACTGTTCCATTGCCACGAATTGGCCAATCTCAGTAGCGATAGCCTGCTTTAATTCAATCATTTTACTTCCGATCTCAAAATGCTAACCGCATTATTCTATATGTTGCAGGAGAGGCGATATATCGGTTTCATGTTGAACCTGTGCTTCATACGACATAAAAAAGCCCCGCAATGCGAGGCTCTGCTTTGTTTGACCATAAACCCAGCGGGTTTAGCGGTTACTCGTTTGTCATTTGCCTGGCGCGACCCAAGGGCTGATCACTTTGGGGGTAGCGTCAAACTTCAGAGTCTCAAGTAACGCGATTTCCTCGTTACTGAGTTCATAGCGCTTATCCAGCGCCTGGTGGCGGCCATCGAACCAAGCACCATTTTCACTGCCGCTAAACTCTATGCTCAAACCCGAGATAGGCTTGGCGAAGTACTTCATGGGAAAGCCTTGCATCTGCTTCAGCGCTTCATTCATTTGACTGCTGATGTTTCTCAGCTCGTCGCCGCTGTATTCTTGCTTGGGATTACGTACTCTGAGCTGCATCCCAATGCCACAGCCTTGCCCTTCACCTGCAATCTCAAGATTAATCAAGGCCCTGGCATTCTTGAGTTTTTCATCAAAGGGAATGAATAGCCGTTGGCCAGCATCGAAGGTCAGCGGAAAGCGCTCCGTCTCTGTACTGATACTGCCGGCTTTCACCTGACAGCTCTGGGTTTCAGGCACTGTAAACGCCAGATCTATGAGTTGATAATTCCCCTTATTCATCACTTTCATCCGTGCGTAAAAGTCGGCGTAGTTCAAAGATACCTGGCTCGCCATCAAAGAGGGTGACAGCAACAAGAGTGCACTAAACAGCAGTTTTTTCGACATGGTTATCCACCAAATATTCTTCGTTGTGACGCAGCATATCGAGCAATTCGTCTATGTAGGCTTCCTGACGCTCCGAGTAGTTGACCAAACCATAGACCAGCTTTTCAGCGGTCAGCGGTTCTTGCTGGCTACGGAGATCGGCGCGAATGGAGCGAAACAGAGAATAGGCTGCATTGGAATTAAGATTGCGCATATAGGAAGCCACGGAATCATCGACCGATTTAAATACCGCAACCTCATGGGACATACCCTCGGTGCGTGACTGCGGCACCAAGCCGCAGCCTTTCTTGAAACACCATTGGCCAAAGAAATTGAGTCCTTCGCGGGCAAAGCGTGAGCTGCCCCAGCCGGTCTCATTGGCCGCCTGGATAAGTACCATAGATTCGGGGATCACATCGACCCGACGCAGCAATTTATTGATGCTGTCGCTATCGATAGCGCGCATGGCATATTGATACTTTTCCGCCAAGCGTTGAATACGATATTGCTCGGCATCATTGAGCTGATGCTGGTTTTGCAGATGTTTTTGCACCTGCTCGAGGAATTTACGTTCCTCGGCGATAATCCGGTTTTGTTTTTGCACCGCCGGACGCAGGAAGTCAAAAAACGCCTGTTTCTTGTCGCTGACAACACTGATACTGCTGAAATCGGGGATCAAGCTGATGCCCAATTGGTTCTTTATCAGTGGCGCTGAAGTCTGCTCGGCGGTTTTCAAGCTGGGTATCAAATACACTCTCAGTGCCAATACCGACAGGATCACCAAAGCCAGTGCCAGGGTAAATGAGCCAAGTTTTCCGGTTTTCAATCAGTCTTTCCTTTTGCCTGTTGCCCAAAGGTTACGGGGAAAATGTCCGCGCATTATATGTCAGATATCTCTTTTCACAAAATCAGCCGCTGGCAGCTTTCCCCCACTAATGTAGAATGTAAGGGTTTGAAACCGCAGCAAGGATCCGCTATGCAAGCGCAGTTGTTCAGTCAATATCGGCAAGTTGTTGCCATTGGCGGTGGCCATGGTTTGGGAAGAGTCCTGTCGGCCTTGGCGTTTCTGGGTAACCACCTCACCGGCATAGTAGCGACAACAGACAATGGCGGCAGCACTGGCAGGTTAAGAAACAGCAATGACTGTATCGCCTGGGGCGATCTGCGTAACTGTCTCAGCCAGCTGGCCCATAAACCTTCTGTTGGCTCCTTGTTGTTCGAATACAGATTTGATGGCCAGGACGAACTCAGCGGCCATAACCTGGGCAATCTTATCCTGACTGCGTTGGATCAGCTCTGCGTCCGGCCGCTTGAGGCTATCAATCTTATCCGCGGCCTACTCAAAATCGAGACCCGTCTGTACCCCATGTCGGAACAACCCACACACCTTTTGGCACTCGATGTCTCCGGCAGTAAGGTGTTTGGTGAACTGGAAGTCGACAGCATGGCAGAGCGGCCCGTGGCAATGAATCTTGAACCTATGGTTCGAGCCACAGAGGAAGCGGTGGCGGCGTTGACGGCTGCCGAACTGATAATTTTAAGCCCGGGAAGCTTTCTCACCAGCTTGATGCCGCCTTTGCTGTTGCCCGAGTTGGCCGCCGCCATTAAAAGCAGCGCCGCTAAAGTGGTATTTATCGATAATCTGAAGCCCGAGGCTTCAGTGGCGGGCGAACTCAGTCTCAATGCCAAACTGGATTGGTGCCAGCAACTCATAGGCACAGGGCGTATTGATGCTGTGCTGTGTCATGGTCAGCCTGCGCAGGAAGGATTGATTTATCGCTCGCCGCTTGCCGACCCAATCCAGAGTGGTTGCCACGACAGAGACGCCCTGGTCAGCGCGCTGGTGCAAGCTCTGCAGCCGAAGAAACTCATTGCCTGAGCAGCATTTTTTTAGACCGGTTTTGTGGCCGGATAAGTAAAAAGGACAGCCGCAGCTGTCCTTTTTTAAGCATGGACAAAATCCAACGGGCTTAGAGCACCTTGGCTATCGCCTTGCAGATAACCGGCATATTGGTCTTGGTCATCCCGGCAACACTGATACGGCCGGAGCCGACAATGTAGACGCCGAACTCATCTTTAAGCCTGGCAACTTGTTCCTTGTTGAGACCCGAGAAGCTGAACATACCGTTTTGACGAGAAATGAAGCTGAAGTCGCGATCGACGCCTTCGGCCTTGAGGCTTTCAACGAACAGGGTTCTCATGCTGGCTATGCGCTGGCGCATTTCAGTCAGCTCTTGCTGCCACAGGGCATTTAGTTCACCGTCGTTGAGAATAGTGCTGACAATCATGGCACCATGAGCCGGCGGGTTTGAGTAGTTGGCGCGAATGGTACGCTTAACCTGACTGAAAGCCCGGACAGCAGATTCACTGTCTTTGGCCACCAGAGTCACGGCGCCGATACGCTCATTATAGAGCCCGAAGTTTTTCGAGAAAGAGTTGGCAACCAGCAGCTCCGGCACCAAGGCGGCAACGGCTCTGAGCCCTTGGGCATCTTCTTCAATTCCAGTGCCAAAGCCCTGATAGGCAAAGTCAAACAGGGGAACCAAGCCCTTTTCGGAACACAGTTTGGCAACTTGCTGCCATTGATTGATATTCAGATCGATACCGGTCGGGTTGTGGCAGCAGCCGTGCAGCAGCACAAGATCACCCTCACTCGCCTGTTGCAGATCTGTCATCATGGCATCGAAGTCGAGATCATGGGTTTCTGCCCGATAATAGCTGTACTCTTTGATCTCAAGCCCGGCGGTTTCGAAGATGTTCTTGTGATTGGCCCAGGTTGGGTTGCTGATCCAAATGGTTTTGCTGTCTGTGTTGCTCAGAACAAACTCGGCAGCGACCCGCAGTGAGCCGGTACCACCCGGTGCCTGAGCCGTTACTGCCCGGCCATCGGCGATTATGGCGTTGTCTTTACCGAATAGCAGTTGTTGAACCGCCTGGTTATACAGGGCAACCCCTTCGATACCGAGATAGCTCTTGGTCTTTTCCTCTTCGAGCAACTTGGCCTCTGCCAACTTGACCGACTTGAGTACCGGGGTCTGGCCACCCTCATCCTTATAGATGCCAACACCCAGGTTGACTTTATCCGTGCGGGGATCGGCTTTAAAAGCCTCGGTTAAACCAAGAATGGGATCGGCCGGCGCGGCGGTAATCTGAGAAAAAATCATGACAGCTTTCCTGTAATTGGACATGTAGGGACAAATCGGCTCCATTTATACCATTGTCCTCGCCCGGGTTATAGTCTCCTTGGCAGATTCTGAGTCATTTAATTTATTACTTGAAGGATATTCACTCAGAAAGGAAATTTGTCATGGATATGACAACGAAATGCGCTACGGATGCCTGCAGCCTGTTTTTGATGTCGGTTAGGTTCGGAAATGAAAAACGGGACCCAGTTAATACTGGGTCCCGTTATCAGAATCTGGCGGTGAAGGAGGGATTCGAACCCTCGATACGTTGCCGTATACACACTTTCCAGGCGTGCTCCTTCAGCCACTCGGACACCTCACCGTACGTTGGACATTGCGTCTCAACGGGGCGCTACTATAGAGAACTCCAAAGGCCGGGTCAATGCTTTATCGCGCATTATCATCCGTTCGCTTGGTTTTTAGCCTTGAAGGACAGAACAGTCTGAGATGACTCCCCTATCATCCCCTAGACTTTATAAACGAAAACGGGGTTCAGCCTAAACTGAACCCCGTCCTCTAAATCTGGCGGTGAAGGAGGGATTCGAACCCTCGATACGTTGCCGTATACACACTTTCCAGGCGTGCTCCTTCAGCCACTCGGACACCTCACCGCATCGATACTATTTACTGTGCGTATCAACACATTCAGCAAGAGATATCTCTATCCCCTTGATGGAGCGGTACTTTACGCAAAAGGCGAATGCCGGTCAAGCAAAAATCCGCCATAATATCCGTTTGCGCGTTTGCTGAACAAAGCGGGTGAAAAATGCTGCAATCAATGTTCATTGAGGCGGAATTTACTCACCTCATCGCTCATCTTGTTGGCGTCTTTAATCAACAGCTCATTGAGTTTGCCAAGCTCATTGGCGATATCCTGAGTATTGCGGTAAATATCGCTGATCTTCATAGCGTTGCGATTCACCTCTTCTGATACGGCCGACTGCTCATGGGTCGCGGCAGCTATCTGTTCATTCATGCTATCGATAACCTCCACGTGCTCAACTATGCGTCTTAGTTCCTCACCGGCGCGATTGGCCTCATCGACACTGGTACCCGCCTGCGTCTTGCCTTTGGTGATGGCGGCTACCGCCACTTCGGCGCCCTGTTTGAGCCTTACTGTCATATTACGAATATCTTCGGTGGAAGATTGTGCCCGTTGCGCCAGATTACGCACCTCATCGGCCACCACGGCAAAGCCGCGGCCCATTTCGCCGGCCCGGGCAGCTTCGATTGCGGCATTCAGAGCCAGGAGATTGGTCTGCTCGGCTATGCCACTGATGACCTCCAGCACACTGACAATGCCGTGAATATCTTTATCCAGTTTGGATATTGCATCGGCGGCATAACTGATTTCTTCAGCCAGTTCATTGATGGCCGATGCCGTGCGCCCCACTTCCAGGCTCCCTTCCCTGGCCTCAGTGCTGGCTTGATTGGACGCTTCCGAGGCCCGTACCGCATTGGAGGCAATTTCCTGTACGGTTGAGCTCATTTCTGTCATCGCCGAAGCCACTTGTTCTGTCTCACTGTAGCCAACAGATACATCGGCTTGCATCTGGGTTGAGTGTTGTTCCATCTGTTGCACCACTCCAAGCAGGGTCTTGCTGCTGGAGCGGACGCGCAGTATTACCTGTTCAAAGTCGGTCATCATACTGTTGAAAGACTCGGCCAGCTCGCCAAATTCATCTTTGCCCGTATGGGGCAAACGCACGCTTAAGTCATAGTGAGCCCGGGCTCGGGTTACGCCCTGATGTAACTCCCTCAAGCTGCCGTGCAGATACTTGAGTATGATGCTGGAGACCAAACTGACAATGATCAGACCTATCACCATGATCCCGAGTAGAAGCCAGGTCTGATTGGCTGCGCTTTGCTGTTTACTCAGAGTCTCTGCCAGCAGTTTGTCTGACAGCTGCTGCTCAAACTTATGCAGAAGATCGATACGGGCAGTGGATTGGGTAAACCAGGTTTCGGGAGATTGAGACTTGAGATCTTCGGCTTTCTGACCAAAGGCCAATTCCCTCAAGCGAGCCACTTCAGCCACTGCGGCTTGGGCTAGCAATACCTGTAAATTTTTGAGTGCGGTTTCATCAGCCAAGGCCACAAACCTTTCCTGATAAGCGTCTTGCTCGGAAACCAGAGTGATAAATTTGCGATAGACACCGGGTTTGAACTCACTCTGGCCGAAGGTTGAACTCAGTACGGCCCGCTCGATACCGGCGCGTTCCTTCATCTGCAAAAAGGCCGAGAATGCTGCAGCTTGCATGGCAATTTGTTGATCGCCGCCCTTCTGTACACTGAGATCGACAATCGACAACAATAATTTATTCAGCTGAGTGTAAAACGCCACTTCTTCAGCAACGCTTATCCCTTGTCTATCAACCTGGCTGCGAATTTCTCTCAAGCGGGCGATGCTGTTCCTTGCCTCGGTTAAATCAGCGGCAAAATCGGCGGGCAGTTGATGATTAGTCAAGAAATCATTGAATTGTTGGAGTTGATTATCTGTGAGTTGCCGTTGGCCCGGTAGTTTGTCGGCAAAGCTCTTGCCCTTGGAGCCGAGATAACCGGCGCTCATGCCGCGCTCTTTTTGCAGCTCATGCACCAGCGCCGAGTTAACCACCGCCAGTTCACTGAGATCCAGCACTTCTTCCAGGCCATTGGCGAGCGACAGCCGATCGCTGAACAACAAAATACCAAACAGGGTTGCCGCAATGAAAGGCGGCAGGATAACCAAGAGAAATTTGTGTTTCAGAGGAAGATTTTCAATCCATTGCCATTTCATTGATGCATCCTTTAAGCAGCTAACTTACTAATTTATTGCTATGAAATTCAATTTTTAGCATACGTCGGCAAGTATAGTCGATGAAACCGAGTGTAAATGGAAAAAGAGCCTGCATTTGCAGGCTCTTTGACTTGGTTCAAACTCTTGCGGGTTTATCAGGCGTTGCCTTTGACCTGCATGTTGAGGGTCTTGGCAAAATCCAGCATCCGGGTCAGAGGCACCAGAGCCCCTTGACGCAGCGTTTCATCGACAAAGATCTCATGCTGGCTGTTGTCCTGGCTTTCCAGCGCACTGGCTATCGCCTTGAGGCCATTCATTGCCATCCAGGGGCAGTGAGCACAGCTGCGGCAAGTAGCGCCTTCACCCCCGGTTGGGGCTTCAATCAGGGTCTTGCCCGGTGCTGCCTGTTGCATCTTATAGAAGATGCCTCTGTCGGTGGCCACGATAAAGGTATCATTGTCCATTGTCTGGGCAGCTTTGATCAACTGGCTGGTTGAACCTACGGCATCGGCCATTTCCACCACACTCGCCGGAGATTCAGGGTGAACCAGAATGGCGGCGTTCGGGTGCTGCGCCTTTAATTGGCGCAAGGCCCGGGCCTTGAATTCATCGTGAACGATACACTCGCCCTGCCACATCAACATTTCTGCACCGGTTTGCTTGGCAATATAGCTGCCCAAGTGACGGTCTGGCCCCCAGATGATTTTTCTGCCTTCACTGTCCAGGTGTTCCACGATTTCCAGCGCTATGCTGGAAGTCACCACCCAATCGGCCCGGGCTTTGACCGCAGCCGACGTGTTGGCATAGACCACAACTGTGTGATCCGGGTGCGCATCACAGAAGGCACTGAACTGCTCAATAGGACAGCCAACATCCAGAGAACAGGTGGCTTCCAGAGTCGGCATCAGAATGGTTTTTTCCGGGCTAAGGATCTTGGCGGTTTCCCCCATAAACTTAACCCCGGCAACGATGAGCTTCTTGGCAGGATGATCGCGACCAAAACGCGCCATTTCCAACGAGTCGGAAACGCAACCACCGGTTTCCTCGGCCAGTGCCTGAATTTCAGGATCCGTATAGTAGTGGGCAACCAGAACCGCATTCTGCTCTTTGAGCAGTTGCTTGATCCTGGCTTTGTATTCGCTTTTTTCCTGTTCAGACAAGGGAACCGGTTTTGGCGGGAAAGGATATTGAATGTGTTCTATGCTTGGTGCTACCTGACTCATAACAGACCCAATGCGACTAATACTGTTGGCGATTATACGAAATCTGCCATCAAATCGTAACCACTTTGTGCTTGGGATCAAATAAAGCCATTGCCTTAAGAAAGCAAGAATAGTGATGCTCCCGAAACACACCTAAAACAAGGCCCCGCATTGCAGGGCCTTTATGATTATCTCATCGCCAGCAGCATTTCCTGCGGCTGCTCGAGATACTGTTTCCACAGATTACAGAAGCGGGCAATAGTGCCGCCATCTATCACTCTGTGGTCACCGGACCAACTGACCTGCATCAGTTTACGGGCTTCGACCTCACCCTTGGCATTGAAACGCGGCAGGGTTTGCACCTTACCCAAAGCCACAATCGCCACTTCGGGTTTATTGATGATAGGTGTCGCCACAGTACCGCCCAGAGCGCCTATGTTGGAGATAGAGATGCTGCCATCTTTAAGATCGGCAGGTGCGACTCTACCTGAGCGTGCGGCCTGGGTCAGACGGGTGACTTCGGCGGCAACATCCAGAATCGACTTATCCTGCACATCCTTGACGTTGGGCACCAACAAGCCAACCTTGGAGTCAACGGCCATACCTATGTTATGACGGCCAAGATAGGTGAGCTCGGTGCAATCGGCGTTCACTCGGCTGTTGATCACCGGAAACTCGGTCAGCGCCAGCGACATGGCCTTCATAAAGAAAGGCATCATGGTCAGCTTAAGCTCGTCATTGGAGTACTTGGCCTTCATCGCTTCACGAAGGGCGATAAGCTCGGTCAAGTCCAGCTCTTCGCAGTAAGTAAAGTGCGGAATGCTGGAAACTGATTCCGTCATCATCCGCGCCATCACGGCACGAACGCCCTTGATAGGCTCTACCCTGTCGTTTGCGGTTGCCACTGCGCCGGTTTGCACTTGGCCCTGTGGCAAAGTTTGGGTTTGGGCCTGAGGCGTAGCCCCCTTAAGGAAACGCTCGATATCCTCTTTGTAGACCCGGCCATTTTTGCCGCTGCCGGGCACTTTGGCGATATCGACATCCAGGCTGCGAGCCATACGTCTTACTGCTGGGCTCGCCACCGCCTTACCCTGAGGCACCATAGTGCAAGCGGCAGTTTGCGAGCCGCTCTGGGCTTGAGTCTGTGCTTGAGAGGCGGCAGAGGCTGAGCCAGATGATGCACTTGCTGCAGCGGTTTGAGCCAAAGATGCACTGGCGGATTCAGCGGCAACTTCAATGGCAAACAGTGGCTGATGCACTTGGGCCAACTGCCCCTTACGATAGTGCAGCTTGACGATTTTACCGGCCTTCATCGCCGGGATTTGCACCAGTGCCTTGTCTGTCATTACATCGCAGATGGGTTGATCTTCAACCACAGTGTCGCCTTCTGCGACCAGCCACTCCACCAGTTCGCACTCGACTATGCCCTCGCCGATATCCGGCAGCATAAAGTCTTCCACCTGACTGCTACTGCCAGCCGCAGCGTTAGTGCTAGGCGATGCAGCGATATCGGCGCCGGCCACGCTGGTTGCTGGCGCTTCACTGTCTACAGCGTCCACTTCCACGGCATACAAAGGCTCATGCACCTTGGCAATTTCACCCTTGGCGTAATAAAGCTTACTGATAACACCGGGGAAAGGCGCAGGAATTTGCACCAGTGCCTTGTCTGTCATCACATCACAAACGGGTTGATCTTCGGCGACGGTATCGCCCTCAGCCACCAACCATTCCACCAGTTCACACTCGACAACACCTTCGCCTATGTCGGGCAAAATAAAATCTTTAATCATCCTGGCTCTCCTAGAAATTCACCGAGGCCTTGATGGCTTCAAAGGTTTTAAGCGCATCCGGCATATATTCTTTTTCGTGGATCAATGGATATGGCGTATCCAGACCACAGACCCGGCTGATGGGCGACTCCAGGTACAGGAAACATTCCTGTTGGATGGTAGCGGCAATTTCACCGGCAAAACCACCGGTCAGCGGCGCTTCGTGGTTGATGAGCAATCTGCCGGTCTTTTTCACCGACTCGGCCACGGTTTCCACATCCCAAGGCGCGAGAGTACGAAGGTCGATGACTTCACAGTCAATACCTTCCTCTTTGGCCATATCGGCTGCTTTCTCGATGATTTCCATCTGCGCGCCCCAGGCGAGCAGAGTAATATCTTTACCTTCACGAACCACTTCGGCTTTACCCAGCTCCAGTTGATAATCGCCTTCCGGCACATCGCCGACAGACGCGCGATACTGGCGCTTGGGCTCGAAGAAGACCACTGGGTTGTTATCACGAATGGAGGCCAGCAGCAAACCCTTGGCTTGGTACGGGTTACGGGGGACCACCACCTTAAGACCAGGTGTTTGGGTAAAGTAGGCTTCCGGTGACTGGGAGTGATAATGACCGCCGGCAATGCCGCCGCCATAGGGGGTTCTGAAGGTCAGGCCGCCGACATCAAACTCGTTGCCGCTGCGGTATCTGAACTTGGCCGCTTCGTTGACGATTTGATCGAACGCCGGGAAGATGTAGTCGGCAAACTGGATTTCCGCTACCGGCGTCATGCCGTTGGAAGCCAGGCCGTTGGCAAAGCCGGCAATCCCCTGCTCGGTAAGTGGAGTATTGAAACAGCGCTCACGGCCAAACTTTTCCTGCAAACCGGAAGTTGCCCGGAACACACCGCCGAAATGGCCTACGTCTTCACCGAAAACCAGCATCTTGTCGTCGGCTTCCATCGCTATGGTCAGGGCATTATTGATGGCCTGTAACATATTCATCTGTGCCACGCTTATGATCTCCCTGCTGTTTTAGGATAGGCTTTCGGATACTTGGCAACATGGGCCTTAAGCTCGGTTAATTGCTGCTTGAGCGCCGCTGTCGGCTGATCAAAAACGTCTTCTATGATGGCGTCTATGGCTGGTGCCGGAACCTTTTCGGCCACTTTTACCGCGGCCAGCACTTCCTCGCGATACTTCTCATACAGCTCGGTCTCGTCGCTTTCCTTGAGCCAGCCTTTGTTGATAAGCCACAACTTGAAGCGTTTCACTGGGTCGTGCTGTTGCCACTTGGCTTCTTCCTCTTTGGAGCGATAACCGGATGGGTCGTCGGAAGATGAGTGGGCGCCCAGGCGGTAGGTCATGGCTTCAATCAGCACAGGCGCGTTGTTTTCAAGCGCGTAGGCTCTGGCTTGCTGAGTTGCGGCCAGAACCGCCAGCATATCGTTACCGTCGACTCTGATGGTGTGCATGCCATAACCAACGCCGCGGCTGGCTATGCCGTTACCGGCGTACTGCTCTTCCGTAGGGGTTGAGATGGCGTAGCCATTGTTGCGACAGAAGAAGATGACCGGCGCTTTGTGAACTGCGGCCATATTAAGACCGGCATGGAAATCACCTTCAGAGGCGGCACCTTCACCGAAGTAACAGATAGCGACATTACGCTTGCCCTGCATCTTCAGCGAGTAACCTACGCCGGATGCCTGCGGGATCTGAGTCGCCAGCGGTGAAGAGATGGTTTGGTAGTTGAGTTCACGGCTGCCGTAGTGAATAGGCATCTGCCGGCCTTTGCCCAGATCTTTCTCATTGCTGAACATCTGGTTCATAAACTGCTCGGTGGTAAAGCCGCGATAACGTAGTGCGGCATGTTCGCGGTACTGGGCAAGGATCACATCCTTGTCATCCAGCGCGGCGGCACTACCGATAACGGCGGCTTCTTCACCGATACAGGTCATGTAAAAACTGATCCTTCCCTGACGCTGGGCGCCCAACATACGTTCGTCCAGGACACGAGTAAAGACACAGGTATCGAATATCTTGCGTGACAGGGCTTCATCTATGACGGGCAATACTGCCTCTTCATAGGTGGTGCCGTCGGCCTGAAGTATTTTGAGTACAGGGATATGCAGCGAGTCCTTGTTCAAAAAACTCACCCGATGCACCGTCTCATTCATCTTTGTTGCGTTGCTCATAGTGTGCTCTTGTTATCTCTGGGTTTGTCCGGCTCGAAACCGGCCCTACCGATTTTTTCAGTACGCGCCCCGAACATTACGTTAACGTAAACTAGCAAGCAACTCCCGCCTTGGGTGCTTTGCCAACTAGCATGGGATCGGCGCGTATATATTGGTTTACAATTCAGGCCAATGGCACCTCTGTGGCCTGAACCAGGCAGATCACTGTACGTTGGCCAATGGGCACCTTGGCGTTGGGAAACACCACAGCTTCCGAGTCCTGCTCTACTCGAATATCCCGGCCCGCTTCCCGCGCCAGCACATATCCCTTGGGGAAAGCTGTGAAGTTTTCCACATCGCTGGCGAAGGTAAATTCAAAGTCGTCGGCCTGCTTATTGATGACCCTACAGACCTGATAGATATTGACCCGCTCAAGCGCCTGCTCCTCGAGTTCCAGCGATTGCTTGCAGATCAAACGGCTCAGCATCTCCCGGGTGGCGATAAAACGTGTCATATCGTTTTGTCCCATGGGGTAAACCTTGCCAAGCTCAATGGTAAAGGCGTCGGCGCCAAACTGATTTGACGAGAAATAGCTGAAAGTGGTTGTGGGTTCGTGATGCAGCAACACGGTATCGACTCCGGCCGCCTCCAGAAACATCAATTGTTCACGGCTGTAATCCTTACCCGGTCGATAGGGATAGATGGCAAACTTTTCATGCTTGGAGCCGCGAATGGCGGTGTGCAGATCGTAATGGATCCTCTGTCTTGCCCCTTGTGGTGCGTCTTCGAAGAAACGTGTGACATAATTTTCCAGCTTCTTGGCGCGGATCCGCTCCGGGTTCACCAGCCCGGGGGGATTGGAATGTTCACCACTGAACAGCCGGTTGAGGTTTTCATCGACAATACGGGTGCCACGGTTAATTGCCGCCGGATTACCGAACATGAACAGTACTCGCTGCCCTACCCGTATTTCTTGCTTTAACAGCGACTTGATAATGCCATTACACAGTTCGATAGGTGCAGTTTCATTGCCGTGTACCCCGGATGACAGCACGATATCTTTATCACTCTGGTTGTCCAGAGGTTCAAACAGCAAGACTCCTGTGTCCCAAATCGCTATCCGGGTGTGGTCGCCAAGCGTGCCACTAATACTCTCCAATGAATTGGGGTTATTCAGAGTCAATGACAGGAAGTCAGGATTATCCTTCAGGGCTTGTAACACGAAATACTCCTTCTTATTGCCGATTTGGCTGTTGTTTCCATTAACGCTGTCTCCTGGGAACTTGTTGCAATGCGTTTGCTTGTTGAGACCAGCGCCAGAGAGCAAGGTTTCATAGTACCACAGCTTATTAAATTGGTGATGTGACCAAAGCTATCCAATGCCAGGCTTGCGAACTGGTTTCAGATAGTTCTTATCTAACTAAGGAGCAAAAAAGCCACTCCGACAAATACACCACTTGCGCCGGAAAAACTTATCACGCATAATTTTGGCCATCTGGACATCTAGAGGTAAATTTAATGGCGGTAGCAACATTCGGTGGCGGTTGTTTTTGGGGGGTGGAGTATTTCTTTCGTCAAGTGCCCGGGGTATTAAACGCCACCAGTGGTTATATGGGCGGTGATGATAGAATCAACCGCTATGAAGAGGTAAAACAGGGAAACAGCGGCCATGCCGAAGTGGTTCAGGTGGAGTTCGATGAAGCCCGGGTTTCATTTACCGAGCTGCTGCAAGTTTTCTGGAGTAATCACAACCCCACCAGTCTCAATCGCCAAGGTGGTGATATCGGCACCCAGTATCGGAGCGTGATTTTTTTTCATAGCAAAGAGCAGAAGGAGCAGGCTGAGGCCTCAAAACTGGCGTTGGCTCGCAGTGGTAAGTGGGGTCAGCGGCACATAGTGACGGAAATTGTTCCAGTGAAACAGTTTCATCGTGCGGAAGAATATCATCAGGATTATATCCAGAAGAATAACTTGCCCAGTTGCCATCTTGAATATTGATCCCCGGAAATAAAAAGCGCAACTGTGTTCACGGCTGCGCTTTTTACTGAATTGGCAATCTCTTAAGCTCAGTTCGGCTTGCCTTTTAGGGCGCTGGTTATCAGAGCTCTCGCCTGTTCCAGTATCTGCTGCAGATGCTGCTCGCTGACAAAGCTTTCGGCGTAAATTTTATAGAGTGCCTCAGTGCCTGAAGGTCTGGCGGCAAACCAGCCGTTGTCGGTTAGCACCTTAATACCGCCAATGGCACCATCATTGCCAGGGGCCTTGGTCAGTACCGCCTTAATCTTGTCTCCGGCCAAAGTCTCTGCCCCCAGGGTATCTGCATTGAGGGTGGCAAAACGCGCCTTTTGCTTGGCATTGATGGGGCTGTCTATCCGTTTGTAGAAGCATTGACCGTGTATGGCAGCCAGTTCTGCATAACGCTCGGCTGGTTTTTTGCCGGTTACGGCGAGGATTTCAGCGGCCAGCAGCCCGAGAATAAAACCGTCTTTGTCCGTGCACCAGGTTGTGCCGTCACGTCGAAGGAAGGCGGCGCCGGCACTTTCTTCGCCGCCAAAGGCCAGGATGGCTTCACTCAAACCACTGACAAACCACTTGAAACCAACCGGCACTTCACAAAGCTTGCGACCGTGTGAGGCAACTATCTTGTCTATCATGCCACTGGAAACCAAGGTCTTGCCGATTTGCAGTGTCTGCGGCCAATCGGGTCTGTGCTCCAGCAGGTAATCTATCGCCACCGCCAAAAAGTGGTTGGGGTCCATCAACCCAGTCTCTGGGCAGACTATCCCGTGCCTGTCGTAGTCGGGATCGTTCCCAAGGCAGATATCGAACTCATCCATGTGCTTAAGCAGGCCTGCCATGGCAAAAGGCGATGAGCAGTCCATGCGGATTTTGCCGTCTTTATCCAGTGGCATAAAGCCGAAGCTGGGATCGACCCGGTCGTTGACTACTGTGATATTCACGCCATAACGGCGGACAATATGTGGCCAGTAATGGATGCCTGAGCCGCCCAGAGGGTCGACACCTATGCGAACGCCGGCATCTTTGATGGCTTGCATATTTACTACAGAGGCGAGATCGGCAACATAGGGCTCTATAAGATCGGTTTCTTTGATGAGTCCTATACTGGCGGCTACGCCGTAGTTGAGTTTCCTGACCCCTTCCAGCTGTGCCTTGAGATAGTCATTGGCTCGCTGCTCAATCCAGGCCGTAATCTCACCTTCTGCCGGCCCACCATGGGGCGGATTGTACTTAATTCCACCATCCTGAGGTGGATTGTGAGACGGGGTAATAATAATGCCATCGCTGAGCTTGGCGGCATTTCGGTTTGCGCTAACTATGGCATGGGAAATGACAGGCGTAGGCGTAAAGCCCTGGCTCTCTTGCACCACCAACTTCACATTGTTGGCCAGCAAGACTTCGATGGCCGAAATATAAGCCGCTTCAGATAAGGCATGGGTGTCCATGCCCAGATAGAGCGAACCTTCAATCCCCTGAGATTGGCGATAATCTACCACTGCCTGGGTAATGGCCCAGATATGGTTTTGATTGAAGCTGCCATTGAAGGAGCAGCCCCTGTGTCCTGAGGTACCAAAACACACCCTTTGGGCCGGGTCATCACAGTTGGGGACAATTCGGTAATAGTGGCTCATCAGCCGCGGAATATTAACCAGATCCTTCTGCATGGCCCTTTTACCGGCCCGCTCATGAATAGCCAAAATAGTGCTCCTTGATGGCGGATGTTGGAATACAGATTTATGCCTTAAGTGGCAGTGCCTTATCAGCAATCGCTTTGGCCTTGTCGCCGTCGCAGCCCATCTTTTCCAGTACTTCAGACAAAATGGTGTGCTTCTTGGCAGTGTTGTTATTGGTGGTTACCCAAAAACCACTGCTGCCGACTTCTTTGGGGTTGGCCGATTTACTGGCCTTAAGCAAGGCTTCCTTCGAGGTAGCAAAATAGAGGCGATCACGCCCCTGAA
This sequence comes from Shewanella sp. 38A_GOM-205m, assembly GCF_000518445.1. Classification (NCBI taxonomy): domain Bacteria; kingdom Pseudomonadati; phylum Pseudomonadota; class Gammaproteobacteria; order Alteromonadales; family Shewanellaceae; genus Shewanella; species Shewanella sp. 38A_GOM-205m. The sequence goes on from NZ_JADP01000006.1 coordinate 71,422, forward strand.
CCTGCAGTACCTGCTCAAATCCTTGCTGATCCTGGTTATAGAGACATTCGAGGGCAAACAGAAAACGTCCAACAGCCCCCTTTTGGGCTTCGATAGCCGCACTGCTAAACAGGTTGTCAAAGTCCAGGGTTGACTCGGCCTCGGGTAATGTATTGGGACGATAACCCTGCTCCATGCTTGGCTGGCTGAGTTCAACCGGTGCCTTGGGTTCAACGGCTGTCACATCCAAGCCCAGCAGTCGACGAAGAATATCCGATGCGCTTTCGCCTATCCTTTCGGTTTTCCCGGCAATAAAGCGATACAGTTCCTCATCCACCTCAATATATTTCATGGCCCGATTCCTTTAGTTTCAACTTGTTCTATGCAGCCGCCATGACATTGCCGTCAAAGCACATCTGGGGCGCGGCTGCGATTTGGCTCAAAGTATGCCATAACTCGCCATCGGTGGAAGGCTCAATCCATCAAAATGCGAGAATAGAGTTACAAACCTATGACTTGCACAGCCAATTTGTTGAAAAAGCAGTCAAAGCCAGTGTTAAATCCGCATCCATCCTTGTCAAATACTGACCTTTGTCGCAGAATTTGCCCCCTGCTGAAATACTGGCAACAAACTCACTGTGAGGGGGCTGTATGCACTTTGTTTCGACCGGAAGCGGTAGTCCGGTGTTGCTGATCCATGGCTTATTCGGTGATTTGGACAATCTTAAATCACTCGGGGCTCTGCTCGAGCAAAATCATCGGGTAATAAGGATAGACTGCCCCAATCATGGTCAGAGCGAACATTGGCCGCAAATGGACTATCCTGGGCTTGCAAAAGCGCTTGTGTCTCTGCTTGATGAACTGGCTATAGGCAAGGTGCATCTGGTGGGCCATTCCATGGGCGGAAAGATTGCCATGGCCACCGCGCTGGCTTATCCGCAGCGGGTACAGTCATTGACCGCCGCCGATATCGCGCCTGTGGCCTACTCGCCGAGACATGAAAAAGTGTTTGCCGGCCTAAGCAGCATGCCTTTGGATATTAAAGACAGACGTCAGGCGCTGGCACATCTTTTGAATCATGAGATCGATGAGGCGACGGCGCAGTTTTTGCTCAAGAGCCTGCGCCGCGGCGAATCCGGCTTTGAGTGGAAGATGAATCTGCCGGGGCTGATTGACAGTTATCCGGCTATCATAGGTTGGCATAATGGCCCTGAGCGCTGCGGTGGCCAACTTAGCTATCAAGGGCCCACCTTGATGATCCGGGGCAGCGAGTCAAACTATGTGACCGCCGCTTACAAAGAAGAGATTGTGGCTCAGTTTCCTAAGGTCAAAGCCAAGACTCTGGAGGGGTGCGGGCATTGGCTACACGCCCAGAAACCGGCGATATTCAACCGTATTGTGTCCGACTTCATTGACAGTAACGATTAATATCCAAGCCCTTGCTGAGGGTAAATGCGGTAGCAGCCCCTGAACCAATATGCTATATTCGCGCCTCTTTTTGGCTAGGGAACACCGGGAGGCTGCAGCGTGTTGAACCAGTATATGCAACAGATAGAAGCCGTTGGACTGGATCTGTTTTTCGCAGCAATTTTCTTTTTTATCGGTATGGCCATCAGGGATGTACTCAATCAGGGTAACGTACCCAAGTTTGGTCGCTTCATTGTTTGGTTGGTACTCTTCCTTGGCTGTGCAGGCTTTGTCGCCAAGGGGATAATTCAAATGACCTGGGAAGGCTCAGGTATAGGTTAAACATCAGATTTCAAATGGCAAAAGAAGCAACAGATAGAACAACCATAGACCTTTTTGCCACTGAAAAGCGCCGCGGACGCCCCAGAAGCAATCCTCTGCCCCGCGAGCAGCAGCTCAAGGTGAATAAACGTAACCAGATCATGCGGGATCGGGCGAAGGGTCTGAAACGAATAGAGTTAAAAGTGTCACAAGATTTATATGACGCCTTGAATGAGAAGGCTTTGGCCAGTAACATCAGCCGCAGCCAGTTAATAGAATTGATCCTTCAGGAGCAGCTAGGTTAGCCCCTGTCAGGAAAGATCGAAGTAAATAGCGAACTAGACATTAAAGGAAAGACAATGGCAACTGTAGGTCTTTTTTTCGGTAGCGATACAGGTAACACCGAAGCTGTAGCCAAGATGATCCAGAAGAAACTGGGCAAGAAGATGGTTGAGGTGAAGGATATCGCCAAGAGCACCAAAGAGCAGATCGCCGAATACGACCTGCTGATCTTCGGGATCCCAACCTGGTACTATGGTGAAGCTCAATGTGACTGGGATGACTTCTTCCCTGAGCTGGAGCAGATTGATTTTACCGATAAGCTGGTGGCCATTTTCGGTTGCGGCGATCAGGAAGACTATGCTGAGTACTTCCTCGATGCCATGGGTATGGTCCGAGATATCGTTGAAGAGCGCGGCGCAATAGTCATTGGCCATTGGCCGACTGACAGCTATAACTTCGAAGCCTCTAAAGGGCTGGTTGACGACAAGCACTTTGTTGGTCTGGGTATAGATGAAGACCGCCAGCCTGAATTGACCGAAGAGCGTGTCGACGCCTGGGTTAAACAGATTTACGAAGAGATGTGCCTGGCCGAGCTGGAAGACTGATATTCGCTCCCCGGTAACTCTCCGGCGGCCTATATGGCCGCCTTTTTATTGGCTATTACTCAGGAAACAGAAACAAGATGCAAGCCGATAATCTGCGTCATTGGGATATCTTCTGTACTGTGGTGGACAACTATGGCGACATAGGCGTTACCTGGCGCCTGGCGCGGCAGCTGGCCGGCGAATATGGTATTAAAGTACGTTTGTGGGTCGATGACCTCAACAGCTTTACGCACATTTTACCCGAGTTAAACCCGGCCCTTGTCAGTCAACACTTTGGTGGTGTTGAAGTCATCCATTGGCTGTCTCCCCTACCCCGAGCCTGGCAACCGGGCGAAGTATTGATTGAAGCCTTTGCCTGCGACTTGCCCTCGGAAGTGCTGACAAGCCTGCCTGAGCTTGCCAAGGCCCCGAAATGGATAAATCTGGACTATCTCAGCGCCGAGAGCTGGATAGATGATTGCCACGGTCTCAGTTCGCCGGCGCTCAAAGGGGTCAAAAAGACCTTTTTCTTTCCGGGCTTTACCCCAAAGTCAGGCGGACTCATCTGCGAGCAGTCTCTGTTTAGCGAGCGTGATGCCTGGCAAGCAAAGCCTGAACACGCCATGGCACACTTGGCAAAGATGGGGCTTAGTGATATTGGCACTGATGATTACCTCATCAGCCTGTTCAGCTACGAGACCCAAGCCTTGCCGGCGTTGCTGGAACTTTGGCAGCAAAGTGAGCGGCGGGTACAACTGTTAGTCCCCAAGGGGCGCAGCTTAGGTTGTATAGCGCCTTTACTTGAGCAATTTAACCAGGATTCAGGACCCAAAGTCGACTGGCAAGATCCTGCCAGTTGGCAAGCAGGCCAGAGTTTCAGTCGCGGCGCACTCAAGGTGCAAATCCTGCCGATGACAGATCAAGATGGCTATGATCGGCTGTTGTGGAGTTGCGATTTCAACATAGTTCGCGGGGAAGACTCTTTTTTAAGGGCTCAGTGGGCCGCCAAACCTTTTATCTGGCATATCTATCAGCAGGAAGAACAAGCACATCTGGTAAAATTGGATGCTTTTATGGCACGATACTGCCATAATCTGCCTCCCCTTGTCGCCCAAACCTGGCGAACGCTGAATACCGCGTTCAACTGCGACCAGGGAGCCCAAGCCAACCAAAGCTGGCTGGCACTGAATTCTGCCATGCCGACATTGATGCAACACGCAAAAAAATGGCCGGCTGAAGCAATAAATGAAGCAGATCTGGCAAACAGGCTAGTGCTAATGGCCAAAACCCGCTAAGATTCTGCGCTGAATTGAAAAACCGCTTATATAGGAACATACGTAATGAAGACTGCTCAGGAAGTCCGCGCAGGTAACGTTATCATGGTTGACGGCAACCCTATGGTTGTACTCAAGACCGAGTTCAACAAATCCGGCCGTAACGCTGCTGTGGTAAAGATGAAGCTGAAGAACCTGCTGCAAGGTTCCGGCACTGAAACTGTATTCAAGGCTGACGACAAGCTGGAAGATATTCAGCTCGAGCGCCTGGAGTGCACCTACTCTTACTTTGCTGATCCTATGTATGTCTTTATGGACTCAGACTTCAACCAGTATGACGTTGAAGCCGAAAACATGGGTGATGCCATCAACTACATAGTTGATGGAATGGAAGAGATCTGTCAGGTCACTTTCTACGAAGGCAAAGCCATCTCTGTAGAACTGCCTACCACTATCATTCGCGAAGTAGGTTACACTGAACCTGCCGCCCGTGGTGATACCTCAGGTAAGGTAATGAAGCCTGCTTCTATCGTAGGTACAGATCTGAAGGTGATGGTTGCCGACTTCGTTAAAGAAGGCGACAAGATTGAAATCGATACCCGCACCGGTGAATTCAAGAAGCGCGTTTAATTAAATCGCCCTCCTTTGTAAAAGCCAGCATCGTTGCTGGCTTTTTTGTACCGTAAAAACACATCTTGTTATTGGTTTGTCAGTCGTAAACGGGTATTGAGCATTAACTTCTCATTCGATAAGGCAGGGTAAGCTGCTTCATAGGGGGAGCCTCCCGGATAATAGTCCCGCAAAGCGAGCGCCTCATCAGACAAAGAGGTAAAGCATATACCGGGTTTCTCAGCTAGCTCCGTAATATAATCAGGACCGATTACATACACAGAGTAGTCGAGTTTGATATCACTCTCATCCTTCCCCGTTAACTGTTCATTTGAACTGTCTTTCAATCTGCCTCTTATTCGGTTCAGCTCGTTCCTTATCTCTGCAGCCTCTATCTCCACTTGGTAGACGAGTGAACTTTCCGACTGGCACTGGAGTGCCATGCGGGATGAGAAGAGTACATTTTCATAAAGGGAAGCCCCTTGAGTCTGGCTATTGGTATCCACAAAGACAATTATCTTAATGTTGTGGTCTTCAATTAAGGGATCGCGTTTAAAAACGATCTCCGCGTTTAAGGAGATGAGCTGACCTGCAGTATCCTGGTTTTGAGTAACATTAAAATGTTCAATCAAAGGGGTTTGACCATAATCTTGCCGCTGTTTGGCGCGAAAAACCTTAAGTGCCGCACTTCGTTTGGCACTGTGTTTTCCATCCATCCGGGTGATCATTAAGATACCGGCAAAAATAAGCAAAATAACCAGTACCAAGCCTGCAATAGCACTTATCACACCTGAGCCTGAAGCATCGGGAAGTATAGTTTTGAAAATTGCAGAGCAGCCCCAGACAATTAGCCAAAGAACGCTGATAAAAGCCATAGCCTGGCGAGGTGATGGGGTAAACCAACGGCTCTTGTTACTGCTTAGAGGTGTTATGAGTAATAACAGTAGTGCAGTAATGGCAAAGAATATATGCATGCAGCTCTGTCCTTAAGTCTTGTGGTACTCACTTACAAACACCATAGAAGGCAAATTCCCTGTATCGTTATTCACAATACTGCCGAGAAGCGTTTGATATGTCGAGCTATTGAACCTTTTGCATCCGCTTTTATTGATGGCTTCTTGCGGCAACCGTTGAAAAAAATCCCCGCGGCATAACCTCGGGGATTTTTGTTGGTAGGCTCAGGCTTTGAAACAGCCGTCATTCAACTAATCATGCGACTATGATAAAGCCAATAAAGGTAAGTACTGCTGCTATCAAGGCATAGGGTAACTGGGTCACCGCATGGCTTACCAGGTTACAGCCCGACCCTTGCGCCGCCAGAACGGTGGAGTCCGAGTAGAAGCAAGCCTGGCTACCAAAAGATGAAGCCGACAGCAAGGCACCTATCACCAGAGGAATGTCGGCTCCGACGGATTGAGCCAGCGGCATCACAATAGGAATGGTCACCGCAAAAATGCCCCAACTGGACCCAGTGGCGAAGGCCAGAATCGCCATGGCCACAAACACCACTGCTGGCAGGAGTTTGGGCGTCATAAAGGGACTCAGAGACTCAATCACATACTGGGGCAGCAACAGTTGGTCGCAAACATCTTTGAACACAAAGGCGGCGATAACCGTGCCTATGGCCGGCAACATGCTCTTGAAGCCATCTATCATCTGATCCATCATCTCGGACAAGGGCATCAAACGCTGCACCGCGTAATATGGCAGGGTAATCACCAGTGTTGCCAACAAGCCTTTCCAGACATCGATATCAAAGTAAACGGTAAAACCGACCAACAGCAAAATTGGCACCAGGAAGTTATGCAGCTTACCTTGCTTATCCGCCTGCTCGAACTCCTCCTCCATGGCACGTACGGCATATTCATCCGAGGTCTGAACTTCGTCAAAATCTGTCTGCTCTTTGGCCGGACTGCCGGCCGCCGCCGCGAGCTGCGCCTTCTTCATCGGCCCTATGGCCGGCACTATGCCAAGGATGACCAGCAGCACCATGGCAACCGCCAACCAGGCGTAAAACATATAAGGGATCGCCTGCATATAGATTTGGATCCCCTCGCCTTCAGCGGCCACACCGTTGTTGACCAATAGCCCGCCGAAGAACACTGCCCAGGTGGATAACGGTACCAACACACATACCGGTGCTGCGGTGGAGTCGACCACATAGGCAAGCATCTCACGGGAGATCTTGAACCTGTCGGTGACCCGCTTCATGGTTTCGCCGACCGTGAGTGCATTCAGGTAATCATCAATAAAGATCACCAGGCCTAGCACAAAGGTCATCAGCAGAGATGAGCGTGGCCCTTTGGCGAGTTTGAGCGCTTTACGGCCAAAGGCCAAGGCGCCACCTGTGCGCACCAATAAGGCTATCAGGGCACCGAAACTGCCACACACCAGGATTAACCAACCTATGGTTTCATCGGCCATCACCTTGAGAGAGATATCGGCAAAGCTGTTCAGCACCTGACTGGGGTCAAGAAGCAATAGCCCGCTGACGGCACCAATGATTAAGGCCAGGATGGGACGACGCAGCCAAATGGCCAGCACCAATACGACAATCGGGGGAACAAGACTTAACGCTGTCGGCTCAGACATGCACTTAGGTCCTCAAAAAGGTGGCCTTGCGGCCTTATAAAGTCATGTGGGGTGTTGAGACACCACCAAAACAACTGCTTTATTTACGGCATTCCGCCAGACGGACAGTAACAACTGGTCGCTTTTGTTGGAGCCTTGCTAAAAACATCGCGCAGAAAATAATGCGCAACTTGATATGAGTCAACCATAAATTGAGTCAGTCAGTGCAAATTTTGACCTTGCAGGCAATTATCAAAAAAATTCCATATGATTCAATAGCTTTTACATGCACATTTTACGCCCGTTTGTCATGATTGACATATAAGCATTCAGTTAAACTGCCTTTTTATTTTAAATATTGCCGAAACTATATTGTGACAATTGCTAGCATTTACACCTGATAGTAGTTTTTAACTCTAATATTTAAATCCTATTCAGATGTATCATCTTTTTTAAAAGGTGCTTTTTGGCGTTTAAAAGATGAAAGTTCTGCCGCAAATACAAAATTTGGCTTTATCCCCCTTTATAAGCCGCTTGAAATTAGGTATTGTGCCGAAGGTTAAACTCTTTCATATCAGCCAGTTTCGAGGTAGTAATGCGGCCAATCATCAAATCCAATAAGCTCGACAGTGTTTGTTACGATATTCGAGGGCCGGTACATAAAGAAGCGCGTCGGTTGGAGGATGAAGGTCATCGTATTCTTAAGCTCAATATAGGTAACCCGGCCCCCTTTGGCTTTGAAGCCCCGGAAGAGATAGTTCGTGACGTTATCCTTAACCTGCCATCGGCCCAAGGGTATTGTGAGTCCAAAGGTTTGTTCTCTGCCCGCAAGGCGATAGTGCAGCATTACCAGTCCCAGGGGATCTTCGGTGTCGATATCGAAGATATCTATATAGGTAATGGTGTTTCCGAATTGATTGTGATGGCCATGCAGGGGCTACTCAATACCGATGATGAGGTGTTGGTTCCCTCCCCTGACTATCCACTGTGGACCGCAGCGGTTAACCTGGCCGGCGGCAAGGCGCGCCACTATCGCTGCGATGAAGCGGCCGACTGGTTTCCCGACCTTGAGGATATCAAGAGCAAGATTGGCCCAAGAACCCGCGGGATTGTGATTATCAACCCCAACAATCCAACCGGGGCCGTATACAGTCGCGAGCTGTTGCTGGAGATTGTTGAGCTGTGCCGGCAGCACTCCATCATACTGTTTGCCGATGAGATCTATGACAAAATTCTTTACGATGGCGCTGTGCATATTCCGGCCTGCAGCCTGTCGGACGATATTCTCACTGTGACGTTTAATGGCCTTTCCAAAGCCTATAGAGTTGCTGGTTTCCGGGTCGGTTGGATGATGCTATCCGGCAACCTCAAGGCGGCGCGCAGCTATATTGAAGGGCTGGAAATGCTCTCCTCTATGCGCCTTTGCGCCAACGTGCCCAATCAGCATGCAATTCAAACCGCATTGGGGGGTTATCAGAGTATCAATGAGCTTACCGCCATCGATGGCCGCCTGACTCAGCAGCGGGATATCTGTTATGAACTGCTCAATCAAATTCCCGGCGTGAGCGTGGTGAAACCCAAGGGCGCCATGTATGCATTCCCCCGCATCGACAGCAAGCGTTTCGGTCTCAGGGACGATGAGCGCCTGGTGTTGGATCTACTGAAAGAGAAGAAAATTCTCTTGGTACAGGGCACCGCCTTTAACTGGCCGGAGCCGGATCACCTGCGAGTGGTGTTCCTGCCTCATAAGGAAGACTTACAACGGGCCCTGCTCGCCTTCGGTGACTTCCTCGAGTACTACCGCCAATAACACAATGCCAGCCGCCCATCGAGGCGGCTTTTTTATCCCCGCCCGGCACTGACAGCCTTTAACCACTGAGGTAAAGTAAGGGAAACGAGCAAAAAACTTAGCTACCAAAGGAAGTTGTATGAGTCACCTTTTTGCCCACCTGGCCAGGATGAAGTTAATTCAGCGTTGGCCTTTGATGTATAACGTCCGCCCCGAGAATGTGCAGGAACATTCATTGCAGGTTGCCATGGTGGCCCATGCGCTGGCCATCATCAGTAACCGTAAGTTCAATGGCCAATATTCGCCCGATCGCGCCGCGACCCTGGCCATCTTTCACGATGCCGGCGAAATTCTTACCGGCGATCTGCCCACCCCGGTCAAATACTTCAATGCCGAGATAGAGGCCGAATACAAGAAGATTGAAGCCATAGCCGAAGCCAGGCTGCTGGAGATGGTGCCTGAAGAGTTTCGTGATGATTACCGCTCGCTGTTTATCAGTGATAGCGCCGAGCTCAGCCATCGCAAGTTGGTCAAGTCCGCCGATACGCTGTGCGCTTATCTCAAGTGTCTCGAAGAAAAACGCGCCGGAAACAACGAGTTCAACAGTGCCCGCAAGCGACTCGAAACCATGCTGGATGCCAACCCCGACCCGGCTGTGGCGTATTTTCGCGAGCATTTTATTCCCAGTTTCACCCTGGATCTGGATGAAATCAATCAACTGCTCTAGCAGGAGAGATTATGAGCCAAGCCCACTGGCAAGCCAGGCGCGAGCCCAATAACAGTCAGCGCCGAGACGATAATCGCAGTCCCTATCAGAGAGACAGAGCCAGAATTCTGCACTCTGCCGCCTTTCGGCGCTTACAGGCCAAGACTCAGGTGCTTGGGGTGGGCATGAACGACTTTTACCGCACCCGCCTGACCCACTCACTGGAAGTCTCGCAAATAGGCACGGGCATTGCCGCCCAGTTGAAGCAGCACTATCCCGAAATGGCCTTTTTGCTCGACTCAATGAGTCTGCTCGAAGCCCTATGCCTGGCCCATGATATAGGTCACCCACCCTACGGCCATGGCGGCGAGGTGGCGCTCAACTACATGATGCGTGAGCACGGCGGCTTTGAAGGCAATGGTCAAACCTTCAGAATCCTTACCCGGCTCGAACCCTATACCGAACACTTTGGCATGAACCTGACCCGGCGCACCCTGCTCGGTGTACTCAAATACCCGGCGCCGGTACGCACACTGAAAGTGGATAGACCTCAGCCGGAACTGAGTCACTATCGTCAGTTAAGGCCGAGCCAATGGCCGCCGGTGAAAGGGGTTTTCGATGATGATGAAGCTATCCTCGATTGGGTACTTGAGACGCTGGACAGTAAAGACAAGCAGAGCTTTCTCAGTCATTACAGCCCGGGGGAAGGGCTGCACCGACGCACTCACTTCAAGTCGTTCGACTGCACCATTATGGAGCTGGCCGATGATATCGCCTATGCGGTGCACGATCTCGAAGATGCCATAGTAATGGGGATAGTCACCGGCGCGAATTGGCAAGAGGATATGCGTGCTCCGCTACAGGCCATTGAAGATGAGTGGATCCAAAGCCAGCTCGGGAATATTTATCTCAAGCTGTTTTCCCGCAAACATCACTTGCGCAAGGATGCCATAGGGACCCTGGTCAATGCGCTGGTCACCGCCATCAAAATCGACGAGAACCCGGACTTTGCCGAACCCTTGCTCAGATTCAATGCCAAGTTGGAACCGGCCTTTGCCGAGCTGCTGGAGCTGCTGAAACAGTTTGTCCTCAAATATGTGGTGCGTAAGCCCGAGATCCAGATGCTGGAGTACAAGGGCCAACAGATAGTGATGGAGCTGTTTGAAGCCTTTGCCTCGGATCCTCTGAGGCTCCTGCCCCACAATACCCAATCACGCTGGCAACAGGCCAACTGCAAGGGGGAAAACAGCCACAGAGTGATAGCAGACTATATCTCGGGAATGACAGATGAGTTTGCCGCCAGGCTGCATCAACAACTGTTCAGCCCCAAGGGCGGTGCCATCATAGACTTGAGCCAGAATTACTGATGAACAATCGTCGCAACCAACTAACAATAAAGCGCCCGAGGGCGCTTTATTTTATCCAAGTAAGTTGGGAAACAATCCCTTGAAGCCGGCAGCTATCACCTCTATGCCGATGGATAGCATCAAGAGTCCCATCAGACGGGTGATCACGTTAATCCCTGTCTTGCCGAGGAGCTTATTGATAACCGAAGCCATTCTGAACAATGCAAAGCTGAGCAGACCAAACAGGGCCACAGTCACCGACATGGCCAGCAGATTGGCCAGGCCTTTATGTTCGGCGGCAAAGACGATGACTGAGCTGATAGCCCCCGGGCCGGCCATTAGCGGCAAAGCCAGCGGCACCACGGCAACCGATTCCATCGCCGAGGCTTCCCTGTCCTCTTCCTGATTGCGTTTCACCTCGCCCAGCTTTCCCTGCAACATGGACATGGCGATGATGGCAATCAGTGTACCGCCGGCAATTCGGAATGCCGACAGCGAAATACTGAACATATTCAATATATACTGACCCGCCACTGTGGTAACCAGGAGGATCACCACCACGGCAAAGTTGGATATTTTGGCAGTATGATTACGCTCAGCCTCAGTCTGGTGACTGGTGAGGCTGACAAATACCGGCAACAGGCCCACCGGGTTGATGATAGCCACCAGTCCGAGGAAAAATTTAACGTACAGGGTCAAATCCAATTTCGTATCCTTCCAGTGTAGGGAACTCAACGGGAAACAGTAGCTTGAGACGGTGCATACTCTACCCTAAGTTAACAAACCCCAGAAATGAGATTTTCTATTCTCGGTCACAACTTCGAATAAATTTTCGTAATATCAGTGCAGCCAAAGCTGCAGTATAGTCGACACTAATGCAAAGTTGTTTTTCGCTCCTGGATGAGATCCAACGTTGTTGAATTACATAAAACGCCATGCCTGTGGCCAAGATCACAGATAACAACGCCGTTTGGTTGTAATTTTATTTCATGTGAGAGAGTTTAACCAAGATGAGCCTTTGTTAAATTTTTTTACGGGAAACTGATTATGAAAGTCACCAAAACCGAGGAACTGGATCTGCTACTGGAAAGAGTCAGCCAGGCTCAGGCGAAATTCGCCGGTTTCAGTCAGCAGCAAGTCGACAAGATATTTCGCGCTGCAGCGCTGGCTGCCGCCGATGCCAGAATAGTGCTGGCGAAACAGGCCGCCGCCGAAACCTCCATGGGAGTACTGGAGGACAAAGTGATTAAAAACCACTTTGCTTCCGAGTATATCTACAACAAGTACAAGGATGAAAAGACCTGCGGCATTCTGGAAGAAGACGACACCTTCGGCACCATCACTATCGCCGAGCCCGTGGGGATCATCTGCGGCATAGTACCGACAACCAACCCTACCTCCACTGCTATCTTCAAGGCGCTTATCAGCCTGAAAACCCGTAATGCCATAGTGTTCTCCCCACATCCCAGGGCCAAGGCATCCACAGTCGCGGCCGCCCGAATAGTACTGGATGCCGCCATCAAGGCCGGGGCTCCCGAGGACATTATAGGTTGGATAGATGAACCCAGTGTCGCACTATCCAATCATCTAATGACCCACGAAAAGATAAATCTCATACTGGCCACCGGCGGCCCGGGTATGGTGAAGGCCGCCTACTCTTCCGGGAAACCGGCTATCGGTGTCGGCGCAGGTAACACACCTGTGGTTATCGATGAAACCGCGGATATCAAACGGGCTGTGGCCTCCATCCTGATGTCAAAAACCTTCGATAACGGTGTGGTGTGCGCCTCCGAACAAGCGGTAGTAGTGCTCGACAGCATCTATCAGGCGGTGCGGGAGCGCTTCGCCCATCACGGCGGCTATCTGCTCAGTGACGAAGAATGCCTTGCGGTGAAACAGGTTATTCTCAAAGACGGCGCCCTCAACGCCGCCATTGTTGGCCAGAGTGCCGCGCGCATTGCCGAAATGGCCGGCTTCAGTGTACCGAACTGGACCAAGGTACTGATCGGTGAGGTGGATGAAATAACTGAAGCCGAAGCCTTCGCCCATGAAAAGCTTTCGCCGCTGCTTGGTATGTACCGCGCCAAAGACTTTGACGAGGCGCTGGATAAGGCCGATGCCTTGGTGAAACTCGGTGGTATCGGCCATACCTCTGGGCTCTATACCGACCAGGATACCCAGGTGCAGCGGGTCAAGCGTTTCGGTGAGCGAATGAAAACCGCTCGAATTCTGATCAACACCCCGGCATCTCAAGGCGGGATCGGCGATCTCTATAACTTCAAACTGGCGCCCTCCCTCACCCTGGGCTGTGGCTCCTGGGGCGGCAACTCCATTTCGGAGAATGTGGGTCCGAGTCACCTTATCAACAAGAAAACCGTCGCCAAGAGGGCCGAGAATATGTTGTGGCACAAGCTTCCATCTTCCATCTATTTCCGCCGCGGCAGCCTACCCATAGCACTGGAAGAGTTGGCCGACAAACGCCGCGCCTTGATAGTGACAGACAAGTTTCTGTTCAATAACGGCTACTGCGATGAAACCATCAAAATCCTCAAAGGCTTGGGGCTGGATACCGAGGTGTTTTATGAAGTGGAGGCCGATCCTACCCTGGCTGTGGTTCGCGCCGGAACCAGGGTGGCCGAGAGCTTCCAACCGGATGTGATCATAGCCCTTGGTGGCGGCTCACCCATGGACGCCGCCAAGATCATCTGGGTGATGTATGAACATCCTCAGGTGGACTTTGCCGATCTGGCGCTGCGCTTCATGGATATTCGCAAGCGTATCTACAAGTTCCCCAAACTTGGACGCAAGGCCAAGATGGTGGCTATCCCCACCACTTCAGGAACCGGCTCTGAAGTCACGCCATTTGCCGTGGTGACCGATGAGAAGACAGGTGCCAAATATCCCATCGCCGATTATGAGCTGACCCCCAATATGGCGATTGTGGATCCCAACCTGGTGATGGATATGCCCAAATCCCTGACAGCCTTTGGTGGTATCGATGCCATTACCCATGCCTTGGAGGCCTATGTCAGCGTGATGGCCAACGAGTACAGTGACGGCCAGGCATTGCAGGCCTTGAGTCTTCTGGTTGAGCACCTGCCCAAAGCCTATGAAGAAGGCGCTGCAGCGCCGATTGCCCGCGAAAAAGTGCACAACGGCGCCACTATTGCCGGTATCGCCTTTGCCAACGCTTTCTTGGGAATATGTCACTCTATGGCCCATAAATTGGGTGCCGAATTCCATCTGCCCCACGGTTTGGCCAATGCTCTGCTCATAAGCAATGTCATCCGTTTCAACGCCACCGACCTGCCTACCAAGCAAGCCGCCTTCAGTCAGTATGACAGACCCAAGGCGCTCTGCCGCTATGCCGCCATTGCCGATCACCTCAAGCTGACAGACGCTGGGCTGAGTGACGCCGAAAAAGTCGAGCGTTTGATAGCCAAAATCGAGCAGTTGAAGCTGGCTTTGGGGATCCCGGCCTCGATTCAGGAAGCCGGTGTCAAAGAAGCCGATTTCCTGGATAAGCTCGATGAACTGGCTGAAGATGCTTTTGATGATCAGTGTACAGGCGCCAATCCCAGGTATCCCTTGATAGGTGAACTGAAAGCTTTGCTGCTGGCGAGCTTCTATGGTGAAACGTATCGTGACTGACGGGTAAACCTGCACAAACAACAAAGGCCTCCCTATGGAGGCCTTTGGCTTTCAAGCGTTATACCGAATCGGTAGGTATAAGCGCCTTACCACATAAGATCGTCCGGAATGACATAATCTGCGTAAGGGTCGTCTTCTTCCGTTACTTGCGCGGCGTTGTTCTCGGCCTGCCACAAATAGCCACACCAAGCCGGCACCAACAGATTAACCCGCTCGGCGAGTTTATGAGGCACCAGATAGCTGCTTTGCTCAATACGTACTATCCCCAAGCGGCCACCGAGTAACTGACTCTGAAGTTTTTCATTGATATACAAGGGGTATATCTTGTTCTCCAGGGTATAGTTGAACTTGATCTCGCCATCTTTCGGCAGCGCCACCGCATTTTGCTTAACTTCGGTGACCAGGCCACGGACCAAACCTTTCTCTGTGGCCTCGGCAAAGCGTTGCTCATTGAGCGCCTTGTCCTTTTCTGCCTGCTGCTTTTTCTGCTGAGCGATCTGCGCCTTCAGCTCAGCAGAGCCGTCATCAATATTGGACTTGCGGTTACGTTTCTTTTGGGTTTTGACATCGCGAACTTTTTGCTTGCTGGCGAGACCCGCCTTGAGCAACTGTTCCTGTAATGCGTTTGCCATTTTATAATCTCTCTCTTGCTACTTACTTGATTCTTGCTTTGCTGCCACTGCCCCGAGCTGACTCATGGCCGCACTGGCACCGCCAAGCGACCAACCGCCGTCAACCGGTAATATGGTTCCGGTAATATACGAAGCCATTGGCGATGCCATAAAGAGTGCAGCATTGGCCAAGTCTTCCCCCTCACCGTTGCGTTTTAATGGCACACTCTCGGCCACCTGTTGCTGCAACTGCGCCGACGGCGCCAGGCGATTGAACCCTTCGGTACCGGCAATCGGCCCGGGTACCAGGGAGTTTATCCGAATACCCTCTGGCCCCCATTCCAAAGCCAGGGTGCGGGTCAACATATCGACGCCCGCCTTGGCGGCGCAAACGTGGATCTGCATCGGCATGGCAATATACGCCTGCGGCGCCGAAATTTGAATAATGCTGGCGCCAGGGCGCTTAAGCATGGGATAGGCTTGCTTCAACACCTGAAAACTGCCCAGCAAATCGATATCCATAACAGATTTAAAACCGTTGGCACTGAGCTTGGCGGCGCTGGCGGGGAAATTGCCGGCGGCGCCACTGACAAGCACATCGATATGCGGGAAACTCTGGGCCAAGACGGCAAAGCCTTGCTCGAGTGCCGGCAAATCCCTGACATCGAAGCTCAGGCCCAGATGTTGACCTTGTGGATTGGCTTCATTCAATAACGCCACCGCGGCTGCCACTTTTTCCGGATTACGGCTGGCAACCGCCACATGGGCACCGGCAACTACGAACGCCTTGGCGATACAGAGGTTAATGCCGCTGGTACCCCCGACGACCACTACATACTTACCCTGATAATCGAACATTGAGCTTCTCTCCTATCCACTGATCATTCGTTATTCCGGTCCATACTGCGAGTCGCCGGTATGTCACAAGTTTATGCCAGCGATTGATGTATCGCCTGCAGTGTCGCCAAAGGATCGGCCGCTTGAGTAATTGGTCGGCCTATGACCAGATAATCTGAGCCCGCCGCCATCGCTTCAGCCGGGGTCATGATGCGTTTTTGATCGCCGGCATCACTGCCCGCCGGACGAATGCCCGGGGTCACCAGTTTGAAATCGGTGCCAAGTTCAGCCTTGAGCATACTGGACTCACGGGCCGAGCAGACCACGCCATCGAGGCCGGCTTTTTGCGTCAGGCGCGCCAGCCTGCGAACCTGATCTTCAGCACTGCCTGCAACACCAATAAGCTTGAGCTCATCGTCGCTCATTGAAGTCAGCACAGTAACCGCAATCAGCAAGGGGGCGTTATCCCCGTAAGGCAGCAATGCTCGGCGGGCGGCTTCCATCATGGCGAGGCCGCCACTGGCGTGGACATTCACCATCCAGACGCCCATTTCGGCGGCGGCAGTGACCGCCTTGGCCACTGTGTTGGGAATGTCGTGAAACTTCAGGTCAAGAAACAGATCAAACCCACGGTCATGGATCTCTTTCACCAGTTGAGGCCCGAACAGGGTATACATCTCTTTGCCTACCTTAAGGCGGCACATAGACGGATCCAACTTATCAATAAGTTGCAATGCTTTGAATTTGTTATCAAAGTCCAAGGCGACCACAATAGGTGTCTCTGTCATTTTTACTCCGTTATCTGAGGGTTATTCACCGTCCAAGCCACGCACCCGCTTGATACTGCCCCAGCTCTTGCAGGATGGGCAGTGCCAATATAGGGTGTGTGCCGGGAAACCACACTCCCGACAGCGATAACTTGGACGGAATCTTATTTGTTGTTCTACCAGTTTTTCCAGCATCGCCAGGCTATCTCGCGCCTGCCCCTGCTCTGCCTGCTTGATATGCATCTGCATCAGGTGCTGGAACCCCCGCATGGTGGGGTGGCGATAGAGAGCTTCCATCACCATGTCTTCGGCGCCTTTAATGTTGCCGTCTTCAATCATGCGTTGCGCCAATGCCACCACAACCGAGGCACCCGCGCCTTTATCTATCGCGTGAGCCAATAGCTCGCGATAACCGTCGATATCGTTGAGCTCTTGATAGAGCTGGCGGGCACAAGCGAGTGCATCGGCAAAAAGCTCGGCATCGGCGTCAATCAGTTGGTTGAGCATCTGCTTGGCCTGAGGCAATTGCCCGGCATCCAGGTAGGTCTTGGCCAGTGACAACAAGGCGCGGCCACATTGAGAATCTTGCTTGAGTGCCGTTTGAAAGCCCTTGAGTTTCCCCGCTTCATCGCCGGCTTCTTCGGCCAGTTGACAATAGAAATGAGCGATAACGGGTTTCAGACCCTGCTGGCGTTTACGTGGCAAGCGCTTGGTGATATCAATTGCTTTCTGCCACTCTTTGGTGATTTGGTAAATGGAGATCAGTTGGGTTTCCGCTTCTTCGCTGTGATCGTCCTGACTGACGAGATTAAGGAAAATCTCCTCGGCTCTATCGTAGAACCCAGCGGCCATATAGTCCTTGCCCAGTTCCATCATCGCCATGTCTCTTTGCTCTGTGGCGAGATTGGGCCTTGCTATCAGGTTTTGGTGAATACGAATGGATCTGTCTACCTCACCACGCTTGCGAAACAAGGAACCCAGCGACAGATGAGTATCTATGGTTTCATCATCGACATCCAACATGCTGATAAAGAGATCGACCGCCTTGTCCGACTCATTGGAGAGCAGAAAATTGAGCCCGGTGAAGTAGTCACGGCTCAGTTTCTTTTGTGCTGAATTCTGTTTCTGCCTCAAACTGCGGCGGCCCATGTACCAACCGTAAGCCGCAGCAATAGGCAGCAACAGAAAGAGAAGTTCGAGCATACTAGGCGTCTTGCCCCTGCTGCTGAGTTAAGGTCTGGATCTTCTTGCGGGCATTACGCAATGACAGTTTCAGCTTCATGATGTAGTAGAAGGCGATGATCCAACTTAGGATAAACCCCGCCAGAAATACCACGGCCAACACTACAGGCAAGCGGAACTCTCCCTGTGCCACAAAATAACTGATGGTGACCAGCTGCTCATTGCGGGAGCCAAATACCAGTGCCACTACAAACAGCATTGCCACCAGTACGGTTGCGACAAATGACTTCACGTTGCACTCCATAAACGCGTTTCAATGTTCTGATTATCCAGTAATTTGACTGAGCTGACCAGCTTTAGCCAAGATCCAGACATAAAAAAGCCCCCTTTCGGAGGCTTTTAATACAACAGCGATTAACGGTTATAAGCGTCAACGCGTTCGCGCAGTTCTTTGCCTGGCTTAAAGTGCGGGACGTACTTGCCATCCAACTCGACTGATGTTCCCGTTTTGGGATTACGACCAGTGCGAGGTGCACGATAGTGAAGTGAAAAGCTACCAAAGCCACGGATCTCTATGCGATCACCGCTTTCCAATGTCTTCGCCATTTGCTCCAACATCTCTTTGATGGCGCCTTCTACTTCTTTCGCCGACAGTTGCGACTGCCCAGTGGCGAGTTTTTCGATCAGTTCGGATTTAGTCATCCTAGCTACCCCTATTATCAAGCCAAACACAGTCACCTAACAGGGGGCTAGCCCCCTGTACTACAGGCACTTACTTACGAGCTGCCTTAAACGCTTCAGCCATTGCATTAGTCATGATAGCGTCGTCCTGCTTGTTCAGGTTAGCCATCACTTCTTTTTCTTCAGCTTCGTCTTTAGCACGTACAGACAGGCTGATTGCACGGTTCTTGCGATCTACGCCCATGAACTTGGCTTCAACGCTGTCACCTACATTGTAGACGCTTGATGCATCTTCAACACGGTCACGGCTGATGTCAGATACACGGATGTAACCTTCAACAGTGTCAGCCAGCTCAACAGTAACACCTTTGGCGTCAACAGCAGTAACAGTACCAACTACGATAGTACCTTTCTTCTTGTCGGCCAGGTAAGCGTTGAATGGATCGTCTTCAGTCTGCTTAACACCCAGGCTGATACGCTCACGCTCTGGATCAACAGACAGAACCACTGCAGTGATTTCGTCGCCTTTCTTGTACTCGCCAACAGCGTCTTCGCCGCTACCGTTCCAAGAGATGTCAGACAGGTGAACCAGACCGTCGATACCGCCGTCCAGACCGATGAAGATACCGAAGTCAGTGATAGACTTGATCTTACCGGTAACTTTGTCGCCCTTGGCATAACGGTTAGCGAAGTCTTCCCATGGGTTGGTCTTGCACTGCTTGAGACCCAGAGAAATACGACGACGCTCTTCATCGATGTCCAGAACCAGAACTTCAACTTCGTCACCCAGGTTAACAACCTTGGATGGGTGGATGTTCTTGTTGGTCCAATCCATTTCAGAAACGTGTACCAGACCTTCAACGCCTTCTTCGATTTCAACGAAGCAGCCGTAGTCAGTCAGGTTGGTTACGCGACCAGTCAGACGAGTGTTTTCTGGGTAGCGCTTGCTGATTTCCAGCCATGGGTCTTCACCCAGTTGCTTCAGACCCAGAGATACACGAGTGCGCTCGCGATCGTACTTCAGTACTTTGACGTTGATTTCGTCACCAACATTCACGATCTCGGATGGGTGCTTAACACGCTTCCAAGCCATGTCGGTGATGTGCAGCAGGCCGTCAACACCGCCCAGATCTACGAATGCACCGTAGTCGGTCAGGTTCTTAACGATACCTTTAACTGCTTGACCTTCTTGCAGGTTTTCCAGCAGAGCATCACGCTCAGCGCTGCTTTCAGATTCGATAACAGCACGACGAGAAACAACAACGTTGTTGCGCTTCTGGTCCAGCTTGATAACTTTGAATTCCAGTTCTTTGTTTTCCAGGTGAGCAGTATCGCGTACTGGGCGAACGTCAACCAGAGAACCAGGCAGGAACGCACGGATACCGTTCAGCTCAACGGTGAAACCGCCTTTAACCTTGCCATTGATGACACCGATTACAGTTTCAGCATCTTCGTAAGCTTTTTCCAGAACGATCCAGGCTTCGTGGCGCTTGGCCTTCTCGCGAGACAGTTGAGTCTCACCGAAACCGTCTTCAACGCTATCCAGCGCAACGTCAACTTGGTCGCCAACGGCGATTTCCAGTTCACCTTGAGCGTTTTTGAATTGCTCAGCTGGGATTGGGCTCTCAGATTTCAGACCGGCGTCAACCAGTACCATACCGTTTTCGATGGCAACTACAGTACCACGAACGATAGAACCTGGGCGGAATTCCAGTTGTTGAAGGGATTGTTCAAACAGATCAGCAAAAGATTCAGTCATGTTAATTAACTTTAAGTAATAAACCACGTATCTATCCTGAACGTGGAGTCAGTAAAATAACTCGCCTCTTCCCTGTGGCGAATGCCTATCTCGCCAGTCTCAGAGACTGACGTCAGATAACTTGTCAACTATGTGCTTGAGCGCCAGCTCCAGCACAGTTTCAATCCCGAGTCCTGTAGTGTCTATCACCAGGGCATCTTCTGCGGGCACCAAAGGCGCAACTGCGCGATTCATATCCCGGTGATCTCTTTCCTGGATCTCGGTTAAAAGACGCTCGATATTAACATCGAAGCCCTTGTCCTGCAACTGATTATAGCGCCGCTGGGCCCTTTCTTCAGCCGAGGCTGTCAAAAACAATTTTGCCGGTGCATGCGGGAAAACAACGGTTCCCATATCCCGGCCATCGGCTATAAGGCCAGGGGCAACTCTGAAAGCACGCTGCCTTCTGAGCAAGGCTTCTCTCACCCGGGGAAACGCCGCCACTCTCGAGGCTGCGTCAGAACATTCCTGAGTACGAATGGCATGGCTGACATCTTCGCCTTCCAGCACCACTTTTATGGCTTCATTTCCGGCTCCCGCCAGAAACTGTACATCCAGGTGCGCGGCCAAAAGGGTGATGGCCTCTTCGTTATCCAGTTCCACATCGTGGTGAATAGCGGCCAGTGCCAGCACTCGATATATGGCACCGCTATCGAGCAGTTTCCATCCAAGTTTGTTGGCAAGCAACTGACTTATAGTGCCTTTTCCCGCACCGCTTGGGCCGTCAATTGTGACAACAGGCGCCCGTTCAGACATAAATTCCTCCGCAGTAATTGTCATCTTCCATGAGGACACAGTATGAGTTCACCGAAAATGAGCGGCCAATATTATATATCAACTGCATGCTTTCCGTATGCTGAATTCAAGGTCAATTTCGGGCCGCTGCTGTCAACAGCCCGAAATTCAGCCGCTTAACCGGCCAAGGCCGCAAAGCGTTGGAAGTAATCCGGGAAGGTTTTTGAGGTGCAATCCGGGTCATTGATGGTGACGCCGCAATCGGCAAATGCCAGCAGCGAAAAACACATGGCCATGCGGTGGTCGTTATAGGTATCGATGGCGGCATGCTTGGGCGCAAGCGGTGGATTAACCAGAATATAATCCTCACCCTCTTCCACCTCGGCACCAATTTTACGCAGCTCTGTCGCCATGGCGTTGAGACGATCGGTTTCTTTGATACGCCAGTTGTAGATATTACGGAGGCGGGTCGGCCCTTTGGCAAATACCGCAGCTGTGGCTATGGTCATTGCCGCGTCGGGTATATGGTTCATGTCCATATCTATGCCCTTGAGCTGGCTACCCCTGGCAATAATAAAGTCATCTCCCCATTCAATCTCGGCGCCCATGGCCGTCAGCGCATCGGCAAACTTGACATCCCCCTGAATGCTGAGACGGCCAACCCCGGTGACTTTCACCTCGCCGCCGGCGATGGCGCCTGCGGCCAGGAAATAAGACGCCGATGAGGCATCGCCTTCCACCATTACCTTGCCTGGTGACAGATAGCTTTGACCGGATGGGATCTCAAAACGCTGATAGTCGTGGTTGATAACCTTGACACCAAATTGCGCCATCAAGGCCAAAGTAATATCAATATAGGGCTTGGAAACCAGTTCACCCTTGACCTTGATATTGACAGCGGCACCGGCCAGCGGCGCAACCATCAGGAGCGCGGTAAGAAACTGGCTGGAGAGATTACCGGCAATTTCCACATCCCCGCCACTGAGGCCCGTTGCCTTGATTTTTAATGGCGGGAAGCCGGGATCCTTCAGATATTGAATATCCGCGCCCAACGCCTTGAGACTGTCGACCAAATCGCCTATCGGTCGCTCCTCCATTCTGGGTTCACCCGTGAGAACAAACTCACCGTTCCCCAGGGTCAGCGCGGCGCACAAGGGCCGCATCGCGGTGCCGGCATTACCGAGAAACAGCTCTTGCAGCTTGTTGCTGTTGATAGCGCCGCCAAGACCCTGCACGCTGCAGCGGCTCTTGTCTTCGGAAAGCTCAAATTGCACGCCGAGCTGTTTGAGCGCTGCCAACATGTGGCGAATATCATCTGAGTCGAGCAGATTGGTCAGTTCTGTGGTGCCCTTGGCCAGGGTTGCCAATAGCAACGCCCGGTTGGAGATACTCTTGGAGCCGGGGATGTTGACCTCCCCATGTATTCTACTTATGGGATCCAGTCGCAATTGCTTCATCTTTTTTGGATTCTTGCATCTGTGTTTGACGGAGTTGCAGCGTCACGCCACGTACCGCCAAAGCGGGTTAAAAGACCTTGTCACCGATTATGGGATAAAACCGGTAAATCAAGACAAAAGATTAGATACAGCGAGTGCTGATAGGCCTGAATTAAGTGTTCGTGGCATTAAAGTTACCTGAGCGCCACAGGGATTCAACCGTTTTTTGCTGAAAAAAGCCGATTTCAACGGAAAATTATTCAAGCAGCGCTAAATAAGCTCTTTGCTGTCCGATAGACTTTCGAAGACGTGACTCACAGATGCGACTCTCGTTTCCTGCAACTGAGCTTTACACCCTGGAAGCCCAGCTTGCCAGTTGCACCACTCTGACTATCGCTTGCCGCAGCCTCGCCAGCCGTTAACAAATAGCCTAAATGCCGTTATGCTAATCCTCTTCAACAAGTATTCAATCCAGGGAACCCTATGTTCAGCACACTCAAGGCGATGCCAGCCGATCCCATTCTTGGGCTGCTCAGCCAATATCGCGACGACCCTCGCGGTGAAAAAATTGATTTGGGCGTTGGTGTCTATAAAGACATCTTGGGAAATACCCCCATCCTCGACTGCGTTAAAACCGCCGAGCAGCGCCGCACCGCCACAGAAACCACCAAGGTGTATATCGGCCCTGCCGGTAGCAGTGATTTCAATCGGCTCATTGCCGAGCTGGCATTCGGTGAGCAGCACCCTACCCTGAACGCCGGACGCATTCGCAGTGTATCCACTCCCGGCGGTACAGGCGCGCTGCGGGTCGCAGCCGACTTTATTAAACGTTGTCGCCCAGGCGCAACCGTTTGGGTCAGCGATCCGACCTGGGCCAATCACAGCGGACTTTTTGAGGCGGCCGGTCTCAAGGTTGAACGTTACCCTTACTATGACTACGCCACCAAGGCGCTGAAGTTTGATGAAATGCTCGCCAAACTCAACACCCTTGGGGAAAACGATGTTGTGCTGCTGCATGCCTGTTGTCATAACCCATCGGGCCAGGATCTCAGCACCGAACAATGGGACCAAGTGGTACAAGTCGCCGTCAAACGCGGTTTTACCCCGCTAATCGATATGGCTTACCAGGGCTTTGGTGACGGTGTCGAGGAAGATGCCTACGGCGTTCGCAAGATGGCGGCCGCCGTGGAAGACATGTTGCTCTGCTCCTCCTGCTCAAAGAATTTTGGCCTTTATCGCGAACGTATCGGCGCCTGCAGCATCATAGCCAACAGCAGTGCTGCCGCCGATGTAGCCTTGTCGGTACTACTTTACGTGGTGCGTTGCCTCTACTCCATGCCGCCGGCACATGGCGCGGCGTTGGTGGAAACCATTCTCGGCGACAATCAGCTCAAACAGCAGTGGCTGGATGAACTCAAGGTGATGCGTGACAGGATAAACGGTAACCGTGCCATCCTGGTTGAGCGTTTAAAGGCGATAGGCGTCGAGCAGGACTTCAGCTTTATCGCCCGCCAAAAAGGGATGTTCTCCTTCCTTGGGGTATCGCCCGAGCAGGTTGAACAACTTAAGCAGGAGTTCGGTATCTATATGGTGGATTCAAGCCGGATCAGTATCGCCGGGATAAGCGATAGCAATGTCGATTACCTTGCCAAGTCTATCGCCAAGGTGTTGCAAGGTTAAAATTGGAGAGTAAGATGAAAAAAGCGAATGCCGAGGCATTCGCTTTTTTATGGAACTTGTTGCAATAAAGCGATTTTCGCCGGGGTTCAGCTGCTGTGCTTGGCCGCAAACGCCTGCATAAAGGCAACCAGGGCCTCAACGCCGGCCAAAGGCATGGCGTTATAGATACTGGCGCGCATCCCGCCGACAATTCTGTGCCCTTTAAGAGCCACCAAACCTGCGGCCTCCGCCTCTTTCAGGAACTCACCATTGAGCGACTCATCGGCCAATTGGAAAGTTACATTCATCCGCGAGCGGTTTTGCGCCGCCACCCCATTGCGGTAAAAGTCCAGTTCATCGATACAGGCGTAAAGCAGTTCGGCCTTGGCCTTGTTAAGCTCTGCCATCGCCTCGATACCGCCCACCCGGTGCAGCCACTCAAACACTTCGGCCGCCAGATACCAGGCAAAAGTAGGGGGAGTGTTAAACATAGAATCGTTTTCAGCCGCCAAGCGATAATCCATGATGGACGACAGTGGCATGGCAGGCAAAGCCAGCATCTCTTTACGCACTATCACTATGGCCAAACCGGAAGGGCCGATATTTTTCTGCGCCCCGGCATAAATGAGCCCGTAACGACTGACATCGATTTCACGGGACATGATAGTGGATGACATATCCGCGACTATTGGCCAGGGAGACTCCAACTCTTCAAAAATTTCGACACCATCTACCGTCTCGTTGGGGCAATAGTGCACATAGCGATACTTACCACTATCACCTTCCAGCTTAGGTAAGGTTACTTTGTTGAGTCCATTGACCTTTTCAACAATGCTCTGGCTATCAATCCTGTCATCTCCGGCCAGCTTTCTGGCCTCTGCTGTGGCTGACTTTGACCACTGACCACTCTCCAAATACAGGGCTCTACCGTTATTGCCCAAAAAATTATTCACGACAGCCGAGAACTGACCGCGACCACCGCCATGCATAAACAGTACATGGTAATCTTCGGGAATATTCATCAGTGAGCGCAATCTGGATTCTGCAGCCTTGGTGAGATCGATAAAGGCCTGACTGCGGTGACTGATCTCCATGACGGAGACTCCGTGCCCCTGCCAGTCCAGTAATTCCTGCTGGGCTTTTTGCATTACCGCGGCCGGCAACATGGCTGGTCCGGCACAGAAATTATAAATCGTGCTCACTTCATTGTTCTCCTTGAAAAAAAGAGCGTCCAGATGGACGCTCAGATATGCTTGATGCTGTTATTCCTGCTCGGCTTCGGGCGCTTGGCCTTCAGTATCCTCGGCTGCAGCTTCGGCCACTATGGGGTCGCCGTTTTCATCGAATTCCACTTCGTCTTCATCAGACTGGATTTCATCGATACGCTGTAAACCCACCACGGCCTCGTCACCGGCAGTGCGGATAATGGTCACGCCCTGGGTGTTACGGCCTATAATGGAAACGCCGGCCGCTGGGGTTCTCACCAGTGTACCCTTGTCGCTGATCAGCATGATCTCATCATTGTCGCCGACCTGAACCGCACCGACTACCGCGCCGTTGCGTTCGCTGACCTTGATGGAAACCACGCCCTTGGTAGCACGGCTCTTAGTTGGGTATTCACTCAGCTCGGTACGCTTACCAAAACCGTTCTCTGTCACTGTCAGAATGGCGCCATCTTCTTTTGGCACTATCAGTGAAACCACTTCCTGACCGTCTTCGAGTTTGATACCGCGAACACCGGTAGCGGTACGGCCCATGGCGCGCACCTGATCTTCACTGAAGCGTACCACCTTACCTTCGTTGGAGAACAGCATGATTTCATTGCTGCCGTCGGTCAGGTCAACGCCAATCAACTGGTCACCGTCTTTCAGGTTAACGGCGATAATGCCGTTGGCTCTGGGGCGGCTGTATTCAATAAGCGATGTCTTCTTCACAGTACCGTGGGAAGTGGCCATGATGACATACTTGTCGGCTTCGTATTCACGAACCGGCAGAATCGCTGTAATGTGCTCGCCTTCGGACAATGGCAGCAGGTTAACGATAGGCTTACCGCGCGACTGACGGCTGGCCAGCGGCAACTGATAGACCTTGAGCCAGTAAAGTTTGCCAAAGTCGGAGAAGCACAAAATGGTGTCGTGGGTATTGGCAACCAATAGTTTCTCAACGAAATCTTCGTCTTTGACCTTGGTGGCGGCCTTGCCCTTACCACCGCGGCGCTGCGCCTGGTAATCGCTCAGTGGCTGATACTTGGCATAGCCCAAATGCGACAGGGTCACTACCACATCTTCTTCGCAGATCAGGTCTTCGAGGCTGATATCCACGGCAGAAGCGTTGATCTCGGTGCGGCGCTCATCGCCATATTGCTCGAGCACTTCTTCCAGCTCTTCTTTGATCACTTCCATCAGACGCTCCGGGCTTCTGAGGATATGCAGCAATCCGGCGATTAGCTCCAACAGTTCTTCATATTCCTGGAGGATCTTTTCGTGCTCAAGACCGGTCAGACGGTGCAGACGCAGCTCGAGGATAGCCTGGGCTTGCTGCTCTGTCAGATAGTAGAGACCATCGCGAATACCAAACTCCGGCTCCAGCCACTCAGGACGGGCTGCGTCATCACCGGCTTTTTCCAACATGCCCTGCACGTTGCCGAGCTGCCAACCGGTTTCCACCAGTTTTACCTTGGCTTCGGCCGGTGTTGGCGAGGCCTTGATCAGCGCAATCACAGGGTCGATGTTGGCCAGGGCGATAGCCAGGGCTTCCAGGATATGAGCGCGTTCGCGGGCCTTACGCAGTTCAAACACGGTTCTGCGGGTCACCACTTCACGGCGGTGCAGAATAAAGGCTTCCAGCATCTCCTTAAGGTTAAACAACTTGGGCTGACCATTTGTCAGGGCCACCATGTTGATACCAAAAGAAGTTTGCATCTGGGTCTGGGCATAGAGGTTGTTAAGAACCACCTCGGCCACTTCGCCGCGCTTGACCTCAACGACAATACGCATACCGTCTTTATCAGACTCGTCGCGCAGGCCGCTGATGCCTTCAATTTTCTTGTCTTTTACCAGCTCGGCAATCTTTTCAATCAGACGAGCCTTGTTCACCTGGTATGGGATCTCGGTAACAATGATCCGCTCGCGGCCATTGTCTTCGGTTTCCACCTCGGCACGGGCGCGCATAATCGCCTTGCCGCGGCCGGTACGGTACGCTTCCTCTATGCCCTTCTTGCCATTGATAATGGCGGCAGTCGGGAAATCCGGACCCGGGATATAATCCATCAGCTGTTCGATAGACAGCTCAGGTTCTTCGATAAGCGCCAAACAGCCTTTAACCACTTCGGTCAGGTTGTGCGGCGGAATATTGGTGGCCATACCCACGGCGATACCGGAGGAGCCGTTGACCAGCAGGTTGGGGATCCGGGTCGGCAACACGGCCGGGATCATTTCAGTGCCGTCGTAGTTGGGGACATAATCGACGGTTTCTTTCTCAAGGTCAGCCAGCAGTTGATGCGCCAGCTTTTCCATACGAATTTCGGTATAACGCATGGCCGCCGCGGCATCGCCGTCGATGGAACCGAAGTTACCTTGGCCATCCACCAAGGTGTAACGCAGTGAGAAAGGCTGTGCCATCCGCACTATGGTGTCGTATACGGCGCTATCACCATGAGGGTGATACTTACCTATCACGTCACCGACAACACGTGCCGACTTCTTATAGGGTTTATTCCAATCGTTTTTCAGCTCGTTCATCGCAAAGAGTACGCGGCGATGCACCGGCTTGAGGCCGTCGCGTACGTCTGGCAATGCCCGCCCGACGATAACGCTCATGGCGTAATCCAGATAGGAGTTCTTTAGTTCGTCTTCAATATTTATTGGCGAAATTGATAAAGCCAGATCAGTCATAAACTGCTCGATCCCCTTAAATTAGCTGACAACTTGTAATCCGTGTCATTGTCGAGCCCAACAAACGTGATTTGGCATTCTAACACAGTTATTTAATGTCGGAAGTCCTTAAAGCCGCCTTTGCAGCCAAAAACGCCAAGGGCATGATACAAGTCGCGAGCGGGGGCAGATATCACTGTCATAGACATGAGTTCCGTTGCTGTTTTTATCATCAAAAACCGAATCTTGCCGATATTTTGTGCAGCTTTTGGCCTTTAGTGCCATCGATCACATTGAGGCGCCAATTTATGCTGCCCTTCCCTATGGCTTATATGGTTATAATGGGCACATCTTTATTATTGCTGTTTCAGGTCTGAATATGTCTTCTCAACCCAATGTCGACCCTCAGGAAATTGCCAAGTTTGAAAGTATGGCCGCCAGTTGGTGGGATCCTGCCGGTGAATTCAAGCCACTGCATGAACTCAACCCCCTGCGCCTTAATTATATAGACGCTCAATCCGGCGGTATCTTTGACAAGCTGGTACTGGATGTCGGCTGCGGCGGTGGCATTCTGTCCGAGAGCATGGCCCGCATTGGCGCCAAGGTCACCGGGCTGGATATGGGCTTTGAGCCGTTGGAAGTCGCCAGGCTGCATGCACTGGAAGCCGGCGTCAGCATAGACTACCTGCAGGAAACCGCCGAAGTGCATGCCCAGAATCATCAGGGGCATTACGATACAGTTACCTGTATGGAGATGCTCGAGCATGTACCGGATCCGCAATCTGTGATCCAGGCTTGTTGCGATATGGTCAAGCCCGGAGGTTGGGTGTTCTTCTCCACCATTAACCGCAACATCATGTCCTGGGTGCAAACCATACTCGGCGCCGAGTATGTGCTGAAAATGCTGCCGGCCGGTACCCACGACCACAGCAAATTTATCCGCCCATCCGAATTGATCGCCATGGCGGAAAACACCGAACTATTGTGCCGTGACGCGCTGGGCATAAAATACAACCCCTTGAGTGGCGTATTCAGTTACACCAAGAGCGTTGAAGTCAACTATATGATTGCCTGCCAACGCCAGGACTGATGCCATGACGCCTAAGCTGCCGTTTCAAGGGATTCTGTTCGACTTGGACGGGACTCTGGTGGATACCGCCGAGGATCTAACCGAAGCGCTGGCCTTGGCGCTGGCATCCCATGGAGTATCGATAGAGGATAAGCGCAAACTTCTGCGCACTCTGGCCTCTCACGGCTCGCTTGCCATGGTGCAAGCCGCCGTGCCCCAAGCCTCAGCCGAGGAACAGGAGCATCTCCGGCAAGCGATGCTCAGGGAATATGATGCGGTCAACGGCCAAAAAGCCTGTTTGTTTGAAGGCATAGAAGCCTTGCTGGACAGTGCCCTATCAAGAACCTTGCCGCTGGGGATTGTCACCAATAAACCGGCGCGTTTTACCCGCCCCTTGTTAGAGCGCATGGGGCTGCTTAGACGCTTTAATGCGGTGATCAGTGCCGATACAACCCTCTATCGTAAGCCCCACCCAGCCCCTATGTTGCTGGCTGCTCAGCAGCTTAACTGCGCGACCGAACGTATTCTCTATCTTGGCGATGCCGAGCGCGACATAGCCGCGGCGCAGGCGGTCAATATGCCCTCTGCCATCGCCATGTGGGGATATCTAGCGGCCGAGGATAAACCGGCGGAATGGGGTGCCGATTGGCAGTTAAATCATCCACAGGCAGTGATGTCGCTGCCATTGTGGTAGCAAGGTAAGACAAGCGCTAAATTGGCACTGTTTTCCTGAGTAGACAAGACCTTAAAGAAAGTCGCAGTCCGGATACTGCTTTAACCGACCGGATCTGTGCGGGATCGCGGATCGCTGCTTATTTTAGCAGTCGATCACCTTGAGTGAGATCGCTTGAATTTTGACCATGACGACTGTGCGCCAGCAATGATGCCGCTTTGCGGAATCGGTCAGTCAATATCCTCAAGATATCCACAAGATATACCCAAAACTCAGGCTTGCAAAAAGTGCCATACCTCACTATCTTGTTATCCAAGATATAGAAAGACACCATATCTTGTGTATCGGTAGCAATCAGACATACTAGTCTTGCACTGGAAACTCCCGGTTAACAGAGCCCTCTCGGGCCGCCGTCGTTAACTGTTCGGTTGATTGTTTTACAAGGGAAGGTTTAATGACGCCGTCGCGTCATTTCACAGATATTACAACCAAGGCCTATCTTCAATGAATAGCACTATGACAGTTACCAAACGCAGTGGCGCACGCGAGACGATAGATCTCGAT
The DNA here is from genome assembly GCF_000518445.1 of Shewanella sp. 38A_GOM-205m. Classification (NCBI taxonomy): domain Bacteria; kingdom Pseudomonadati; phylum Pseudomonadota; class Gammaproteobacteria; order Alteromonadales; family Shewanellaceae; genus Shewanella; species Shewanella sp. 38A_GOM-205m. The sequence continues at coordinate 101,825 of NZ_JADP01000006.1, forward strand.
AAGATCCACCGCGTTATCACCTGGGCAGCCAAAGGATTAAACAACGTCTCGGTTTCCGAGGTGGAGTTGCGTTCTCACCTGCAGTTTTTCGATGGCATCCCCACCGAGGCCATCCATGAAACCATTATCAAGGCTGCCGCCGACCTGATCTCTCCCGACTCTCCGGACTATCAGTTCCTGGCCGCTCGCCTTGCTGTTTTTCATTTGCGTAAGAAGGCCTTTGGTCAGTTTGAGCCGCCAAAACTGTACGATCATGTCAGCAAGTTGGTCGCCATGGGCAAGTACGACAAGCATGTGCTGGAAGACTACAGCCGTGAAGAGCTGGATGTGCTCGACAGCTATATCGACCATTGGCGCGATATGAACTTCTCCTATGCCGCCGTCAAACAGCTGGAAGGCAAGTATCTGGTACAAAACCGTGTGACTCATGAAGTCTACGAAAGTGCCCAGTTCCTCTATATTCTGGTGGCTGCTTGCCTGTTTGCCCGTTATCCGAAGGAAACCCGGCTGCAGTATGTCAAAGACTTCTATGATGCGGTTTCTACCTTCAAGATTTCTTTGCCGACGCCTATCATGTCCGGTGTGCGTACGCCGACCCGTCAGTTCAGCTCTTGCGTGCTGATCGAGTGTGACGACAGCCTGGATTCCATCAATGCCACGGCCTCTTCCATCGTCAAGTATGTCAGTCAGAGAGCCGGTATCGGTGTGAATGCCGGCCGCATTCGCGCTCTGGGAAGCCCTATTCGTGGTGGTGAAGCCTTCCACACAGGTTGTTTGCCTTTCTACAAGTATTTCCAGACTGCGGTGAAATCCTGCTCCCAGGGCGGCGTTCGCGGCGGTGCTGCAACTCTGTTCTACCCTATCTGGCACCTGGAAGTTGAATCGCTGCTGGTACTGAAAAATAACCGTGGTGTTGAAGACAACCGTATCCGTCACCTGGACTACGGCGTACAGATCAACAAGCTGATGTATCAGCGGATGATCAAAGGTGAGAACATCACCCTGTTCAGCCCATCGGACGTTCCCGGCTTATATGACGCCTTCTTTGCCGATCAGGACGAGTTTGAGCGCCTGTATGTAAAATATGAGCAGGACCAGAGCATTCGCAAGAAGACCCTAAAAGCGGTCGAGCTCTTCTCGCTGATGATGCAGGAGCGTGCTTCCACCGGCCGTATCTATGTACAGAACGTGGATCACTGTAACACCCACAGTCCGTTCAACGCCGAAGTGGCCCCAGTGCGTCAGTCCAACCTGTGTCTTGAGATTGCCCTGCCAACCAAGCCACTGAACAATATTGACGACCCAAATGGTGAAATCGCCCTTTGTACTCTGTCAGCACTGAACCTGGGTGCGATAAAAGACTTGGGCGAACTGGAAGGCCTTGCCGATTTGGCTGTGCGCGCCTTGGATAACCTGCTGGACTACCAGGACTACCCTATTCCTTCTGCCAAGACGGCATCGATGAACCGCCGCACTCTGGGTATCGGGGTCATCAACTTCGCCAACTATCTTGCCAAGAACGGCGTGAAATACTCTGACGGCAGCGCCAACGGCCTGACCCACAGAACATTTGAAGCCATACAGTACTACCTGCTCAAGGCCTCGATGAATCTGGCCAAAGAGCTGGGTGCCTGCCCGCTGTTCCATGAGACCACTTATTCTCAGGGGATCATGCCGGTAGATACCTACAAGCGGGATCTGGACAAGATTTGTGATGAGCCGCTGCACCTGGATTGGGATGCTCTGCGTCACGATATCAAGCAGCATGGCCTGCGTAACTCGACTCTGTCGGCACTGATGCCATCCGAGACCTCTTCGCAGATCTCCAACGCCACCAATGGTATTGAGCCTCCACGCGGCCTTATCAGCGTCAAGGCCAGTAAAGATGGCCAGCTCAAGCAAGTGGTGCCCGATTACGAAGAACTCAAGGACAAGTACGAGCTGCTGTGGCAGATGCCCGGCAACGACGGTTACCTGCAGTTGGTGGGTATTATGCAGAAGTTTGTCGATCAGGCGATTTCGGCCAATACCAACTATGACCCATCCAAGTTTGAAAGTAACAAGGTTCCGATGAAGCTGCTGCTCAAGGATCTGTTGACCGCCTACAAACTCGGGGTCAAGACCCTTTACTACCACAACACCCGTGATGGTGCTTCCGACAAATTCGATGACATTACCAGCATTGAGAAGGAAGACGACGGTTGTGCCGGCGGCGCCTGCAAGATTTAAGCAGGGTTAAGTAACAAGTTCGGGGCCCAGGTGGCCCCGTTGTTTGGAAAGAGTAGATCATGGCTTATTCAATTTTTTGTCAAACCCCCAACGATGCCACCCGCGAACCTATGTTTCTCGGTCAGGCGGTTAACGTGGCCCGTTACGATCAACAGAAGTACGAAGTATTCGAGAAACTGATCGAAAAGCAGTTGTCTTTCTTCTGGCGCCCGGAAGAAGTGGATGTCAGCCGCGACAAAATCGATTTTGGCGCCCTGCCGGATCATGAAAAGCATATCTTCCTCTCCAACCTCAAGTACCAAACCCTGTTGGACTCGATTCAGGGCCGCAGCCCCAATGTGGCTTTCCTGCCGCTGGTGTCCCTGCCTGAGCTGGAAACCTGGATTGAAACCTGGTCCTTCTCCGAGACCATTCACAGCCGCTCCTACACTCATATCATTCGCAATATTGTCAACGACCCATCCGTGGTGTTCGATGACATAGTGGTCAATGAGGAGATCCTCAAGCGCGCCGGCGATATTGCCGAGTATTATGACCGCCTTATCGAACTGACCCAGCTGTATCATCTGCATGGTGAAGGCAAGTTCGACGTCAACGGTCGCACCCTTGAAGTCACTACCCGCACCATCAAAAAAGCCCTCTATCTGTGCATGATGTCGGTCAATGCGCTTGAAGCGATACGTTTTTACGTCAGCTTCGCCTGCTCCTTTGCCTTTGCCGAGCGCAAATTGATGGAAGGCAACGCCAAAATCATTCGCCTGATCGCCCGCGATGAAGCTTTGCACCTGAACTCGACCCAACACATTATCAACCTGATGCAGGGTGGCAAAGATGACCCTGAGATGGGTGAAATCGCCAAAGAATGCCAGCAGGAAGCTTACGATCTGTTCCTGCGCGCCGCCGAGCAGGAAAAGGCCTGGGCCAAGTACCTGTTCAAGGATGGCTCCATGATAGGCCTGAACGAAACCATTCTCTGCCAGTATGTGGAGTTCATTACCAATCAGAGAATGAAGGCGGTTAACCTGGGCGCACCATACAGTGAGCAGAGCGATCCCCTGCCCTGGATGAAAAACTGGCTGGAGAGCGATGCCGTACAGGTCGCGCCTCAGGAAGTGGAAGTATCATCCTACCTGGTCGGCCAGATAGATTCGGCTGTCGATGACGATGAGTTCTCCGACTTTGACCTTTAACAAAGCCCCTATCGTGCTGCTGCGCGGAGAGCCCCTGCTGCTGTATACCACAGAACACAGGACTCTCCTGGCAGCGCTCGAAGCCCGTAAGGTGAGCATTTTTTCCGAGTGCCGTAGCGGGTTTTGCGGCGCCTGCAAGACCCGGGTGCGCAGTGGCGCGGTCACTTACCTGACCACGCCATTGGCCGAGTTACAGGCGGATGAATGTCTACCCTGCTGCTGTGTGCCCACGGAAGATCTGGACTTGGATCTCTCCAGCGAAGGCGCCGACATGCCGCTGCTGCGGGTTAAACACTTGGCCTGACACAAGCGCAAAGAACACCGTCAATGGCAGATCTCCTACAGTTAAACAAGCGTTTTTTCGTTGTAAATCCTGCCTGACTCCGGTACTCTGCCGGACTTATGAAATCAGACTCAAGTTATTCATTCAAAAGTCTTTATTGCGCTTTTGATCGTTACCCTCTGCCCAAAGGCGCTTCGACCCATATACGTTATATGGCGTCAACCCTGTTTGCCTTCCAGTCCCCTGGTATGCTCTATCTACAAGGTGATCCCCAGATGCCTTCCTGGCAGCAGGAAACCCTGTCACTCGGCAGCAATCCCTACGAGGTAAGCAGTGAGGTCAGTATCGTCAGGCACCAGCTAAACCCAAGCTCGGGCAATAACGTGCTTGCCAAAGCACTGGACTATGCCAATCAGCTTGGGGCGCTGCTCAGGCAAAATCGCGATACTCTGACATTGGCGCAGTTTCGTGACCCCTGGGCGGGGGTGCCTTTGCTGGATCATCGCAAGGACAATCCAGCGCTCAAGCTCGTCTATGAGGTCAATGCCCTGCCCAGCATAGAGCTGCCTATTCACCTGTCGCTGCCGCGAAAAACCCTGGCCAAAATCAGCGCCTGGGAGCAGCGTTGCCTGGATGGTGCCGATCTGATTGTGACACCTTCAAGACTCACGGCTGCCGGCCTTGAAAAACGCACTACCACTCCAGTAGTCTATCTGCCAAACGGCGCCGAGTTGCCGCCTGCCAAGCCATTGAGGCAAGCAGAGGATGCGAGTCTGCCCAGGCTCATCTATTTTGGTGCCGCCCAGCGCTGGCAAGGGCTTAGGGATCTGCTCAAAGCTTTTGCCTTGGTGCGTCAGCAGTTGGAGGTCGAGCTGGATCTCTGCCTGTCACTCGAAAATCGCCAGGCCCGGCAGGTAAAGGCCTGGCTCAAGTCCATGGAACTGGAAGATTGTGTTTCGCTGCATTTCGGGCTGGACCAAGCCAGTCTCAGGCAAAAAATTCAGGCCGCGAGCGCGTCTTTGGCGCCGCTCACGCCCTGCAGGCGCAACATGCTTCAGGGATGTTGCCCTTTGAAAGTGCTCGAATCCATGGCTTGCGGCACCGCAGTTATCGCCTCGGATCTGCCGGTCATTCGTGAACTGGTAACCCATGAAGAGCATGGGCTCTTGGTTCCCCCCTCCAGGCCTTCCGAGCTCGCCAGAGCCTGTATTGAACTGCTCAGTCAACCGGCTAAGGCCAAAGATTTGGGACTCAAGGGCCAACAAAGGGTGGCAGAGCAGTTCCAATGGCAACAGATCTGCGCTCAGCTCAGCGACTTGTATCACCAACTGAGCCAAAGCCCAATGCAAGCTACCGCTTAATAGCTAGCCGTTTAATAGCACCTGTTTAATGTCAAGGAAACGATATGGAAACAGCCATAAACCCTTTTAACGCCCCGCTTCACTACTGGCGAATGCGCAAAGTGTTCAAGCAGTTAACCCCGGCGGAGCAGGAATTTATCCGCACCAAGAAGTTGGATGCAACCCATTCGACCCAACACTGGTTACTGTTTCTCAAGCGTCTGACCCGATTGGATCGTATGGGCAGCCCATTGAGACGCCAGTTTCGCCGCAGCCGCAATTGGTTGATAGGTTTCACTATTGTCAGCATATTCCTGCCCGTGCCTCACCTGGTGGTGTATACCCTGGTGGGTTTGACTCTGGCCTCTATATTACTGCTTCACAGCTGCAACCGTATGGACGTCAACGACAATGTGCGTACCGGTCTTATCAAGTTAATGCAGGTATTGGCGATGGAGACCAACAGCGTGCAGTTGAAACTGGATCTCGACTCCATACATAAACGTAAGCCGGCCCGAACCGAAAAGCCTGAGAAGAACACCCAACTGGCCTACTTTGAAGTGCCACTGTTGCAATTCAGGGCCAAACTCAAAGACGGCAATGAGCTGCAACTGCGGGTGGATGATGTTATCTGTCGTCGTAAACGCACCCGTCGAAACGCCCGAGGCAAGGTCAAAACCAAGATCAAGTACAAGGGACGGCGCAGCATTCGCAGCTGCCTGACCTTGAATCCTGATCACTACCATCTGCGTAAAACCAAACTGGCACCAACGAGCAAGGCACAGACTCAAAACGGCATCACCAAGGTGAAATCCAACTCCACCTTTAAATTTATCGGTGAGTCACGTTTGATGGATGCCGAGAATATTCTCAGAACCATCGCCAAGTCCTATCAACAGACCAGTATTCGAGCCAGGGGATAATATGAGTCAGTGTCAGCTAAAAATCGGTTTTTTCACCCTCAGCCCTTGCGGCCAACCTGCCGTTGGCAGTTGCAGTGAGTGCCAAGCCAGTGTCTGCGAACATCATCTGGATCCCAAAACCTGTCTGTGTTTTCAGTGCGCCGCCAAACCCTTGAAGGTCGGCAAGGAAGTCTATGAAGATCCGCACTCAGGCACCAAGTATGAGCAATTGAGCCTACAAGGCGTTAAACCTGAAGATCCGCTTGCCGGTTTCGCCCTCAAACAACTGTATCTCGGCAGTGCCTGGTACCAACTGCACACCAAACACGGCAGTTACAACAAGGAGTTTGATGCCGAGGACTTTGCCGCTTTTGAGCTCCCTGTCGACGAAGATGATGAGCAGTTGCCGGATTACGAGTATCGGGATATCTATGACAGCTAACCCCAGGCTACTGTGGCTGACTCAACACTACCCGCCGGCCAAAGGCGGCATGGCATTGTCCTGCGATAGACTGGTGCGCCATTTGCGGCGACTCGGGGTACATATCACCCTTTATCATTTACGCGCCGGCGGCTTGGAAAAGGAGACCGGCTATTTTGCCGAGCAGGGTTGCGATCACAGCTTCCCCATGGGTACAAACCCGGCGCACTCGCTCAATCTTCTGTGGCACAAGCTGGAGGGTGAATATGATGCTGTCGTTGCCTATGGCTATCCCTTCTCCATGCATGCCGGGCGAGTCTTTGCCGCCTGGCTTGGGCTACCGCTCATCACATTGCTGCGCGGCAACGACTTCGACTTGAGTATTCTCGATCATCGTCGCTATCAAGTGCTGCAGGATACGCTGCAAGCCAGCGCGCTGGTATTGACCGTCAGCGCCGACAAGGCAAAGCGGGTCAAAGCCCTGTGGCCGCAAGTCAGAGTGCACAACATGAGTAATGGCCTGGATAGCGAACGTTGGCAACCATTGCCGCTGGATAAAGAGCAAGCCAAAGCCTGGCGTTCCAATAACCTGGAAAATCCCAGTCAGCCTGTGATTGGCCTTTTCGGTCATTTGAAAGAGAAAAAAGGTTTGGCCTTTTTTATCGAGACCTTCAAACGCAGCCCCTTGGTACACAACTGCCATCTGTTGTTGATTGGCGAGTTGGATGAAAGCGCCGCCGAGCTGTTGCAGACTCTGCCCGAGGGCAGTTACACTCTGGAGCCGTTTCTTGACAGGTATCAGCTGATAAGCCGTTATCTGGTATGCGACCTTATCGCTATTCCCTCTTTCTATGAGGGAACGCCCAATGTGCTGCTGGAGGCGGCGGCGCTTAACATCCCTGTGCTCGGCGCCTGCTGCGGTGGTATGGCCGATCTTATCTTCGACAGTCTGCATGAACGCGAAAAGCATGTCTTAGAAGGCCGTTTGACTGACAGTGACGCGGCCCATAATCTCCGCGGCCAAACGGACTCAGGTTATCTGTTCCATCCAACTTCGGCAGAATCGCTTTTGGATGCGTTGGTGCGTTGGCAAACCGATACGGCTTCGATTCGCGCTGCCAAGAGCCAGGCCTTGTACCAAACGGTACTGAGTCAGTGCAGCGCCGAGGCTGAAGCCGAGCGTTATTTGGCTGCCATCAAGACACTGGTCGCTCAAACGGCGAGTCACTGATGCTTATCTATTACGCCCCCGGCGGCGGGCTCGGGCACTTGAGCCGGGCACTGAAAGTGCTCGGCTTTATCAAGGCGCAGCAAGCGTTGGTGATCACAAGTCCACTGCCGTTAGCGGTCGACACGCTGTTACCAAAGGGCATTCAACACATAAGCCTGCCTACCAGGCTTCAAAGCCGAGCCGAACTCAGCGCCTGGCTCAAGCAGTTACTGGCATCGCTCAACAAGCAACAAGCGTGTCGGCTCATGCTGATAGATGCCTTTCCCGGGGGCATTTGGGGCGAGCTTGGTGATATCCCCTTGCCTGGCAAACTTGTCTATATCGCCAGATTGCTCAATTGGAATGTCTATCGCCAGCGCGTTGCCCATATTCCCCGTTTTCAGCAAATCTGGTTTTGTGAATGGCCGACACCGGAGCAGGAACAGGCGCTCTCCAATCAAACGGGCCAACGCTTCTGGCTGCCGTTACTCGGCGAAGACAAGTCCCAAGATGCAACCCCAAAGGGTCTTGAAAAGCCTAAACAGACTCTGGTGATCCACTCGGGAAGCCTTGCCGAGCAGGCTTTGCTGCTTGAACACGCCACAAAGGCGGGAGAAGCGATAGATATTATTGCGCCGCCGCACCCAAGCGCCGATGCATGCTTTAATAACAACCCCCTTGATAGCAAACCGCTTAATAGCAGTGCTCTGAGCAACTTCAACAACTGCAACAACAAAGAGCACAAACCCGGATTAACCCGGCTGCAGCTGTACCCGGCCTCAGATATTGGCTGGCAGTATCAAAGGGTTATCAGTGGCGGCGGCTTCAACCTGGTGAGCGAATATATCCTTCATCCCGGCGCCATCTTCGTGCCCCTGACCCGGGCGTTGGATTTGCAGCATTTGCGTATCGAACGCGGCTTGGGCGGTTTTTTACCGCCACCCGGGTTGAGCTCAGTGCCGAACGATATTCTAAAGCGACTTTGAAACGCTCATATAGTGGTGCTAGCGGAGCTTGTCACTCAAGGCTGTGACTCGGCTATCCGGGTGTGAATACGGTTGACCTCCAGCAAAGCCGCACTGCCGTACCAGGCTTTAAGTTCCATGGCAAGACTACCGGCCTGAACCGCAGGATCGCTGGCCGTCAAGGCTTCAGCCTCAGCCAAACTGGCAACGTCAAAGATATAAATCCCCCGCCACTCGCCGCCATCAATAAAGGGCCCGGCTAACACGAGTTTGCCCTCTTGCGCCAAATGCTGAATATGGCTCATGTGCGCTCTTTGAAGCTCGGCGCGCTGTTCTTTGCTGCCACTTCGATTGGGACCCGCCTTTAAAAACGCCATCACATAAGGTTTCATACCATATTGATCGGCACCGAGTGCATGGGCCAGTGCCTTATCATAGGCAGGCGTTTCAACGGAAACCGGATCTGAGTCAGCAGCGGTTGCCACTAAACTCAAGCCGGTCAACAGCGCCAGCGCGCAGCAACTCGCCATGGTAGTTTTCATCATTGATATCTCCCCAATCCGATGCTGTTGTATGTCCACTTTTCGACAATAAGGTTATAAGTAAAGCAAAAAAATCCCCTCTGTGGCGGGGAGTTAAGCCCGGTTAGAGACTAGATCCGCATCGCCAATTCTGCACCCTGACGAATGGCGCGTTTGGCATCCAACTCGGCAGCGACATCAACGCCGCCAATGAGATGCATTGGCAAGCCGCACTCTTCCAGTTCCGGCAACAGCACACGGTTGGATTCCTGACCAGCGCAGATCACCACAGTATCCACAGGCAGCAGCTGCGGCTTGTCATCAATCAGTATGTGCAATCCCTGGTCATCAAAGCGCTCATAGCTGACCCCACTGAGCTCTGTCACCTTGTGCTGCTTAAGCACCATGCGATGGATCCAGCCCGTGGTCTTACCTAAGCCTTTACCCAGCTTGCTCTTCTTGCGTTGCAACAAATACAGCTCTCTGGCCGGGGCATGCGCCTGGGCTTGTTTGGCCAGTCCGCCGCGCTCGGCGTAACTTGTGTCTATGCCCCACTGACGATACCAGCGTTCCGGCTCCAGCGTGCTGGACTCCTGCTCGCCGAGGAAATGCGCCAAGTCAAAACCTATGCCGCCGGCGCCGATAAGTGCCACCCGCTGGCCGACTTCCACCTCGCCCCGCAGCACCTGTTGATAGCTGACCACCTTGGGGGAATCAAACCCGGACAAGTTGAGCTCTCTTGGCACGACACCACTGGCAACCACCAACTCATCAAAAGGTTCATCCCTGAGCACCGAGGCGTTGAGCGGCGTATTCAAACGCAGGTCCACCTTAAAATGTGCGAGGCGATTCTTGAAATAGCGTATGGTTTCGTTGAATTCCTCTTTACCTGGGATCTTGCGCGCCAGGTTAAACTGGCCACCGACTTCATCTCGGGCTTCAAACAAGGTCACCTTGTGCCCCCGTTCAGCGGCGTAGACGGCAAATGCCATCCCAGCCGGGCCCGCGCCCATCACAGCCAGGCGTTTGGGTGACTCAGTCTTGGGGAAATTAATTTCTGTCTCATAGCAGGCTCTTGGATTAACCAGGCAAGTAGCACGCTTGAGCGAGAAGGTATGATCGAGACAAGCCTGATTACAGCCGATGCAGGTATTGATGGCTTCGCTTTGATTGGCCGCGGCTTTGTTGACAAACTCAGGATCGGCCAGGAAGGGCCTTGCCATGGAAACCATATCCGCCTGCCCCGAGGCGAGGATCTGCTCGGCTATCTCAGGCGTATTGATCCTGTTGGTGGCCACCAAAGGAACACTGAGTTCTTTTTTCAAACGTTCAGTGACCCATGCAAAGGCGCCTCTGGGTACGCTGGTGGCTATGGTCGGGATCCTGGCTTCATGCCAACCTATACCGGTATTGATGATAGTGACACCAGCTTGTTCCAGCGCTTTGCCGAGCTCAATGACCTCCTCAAGACTTGAACCCTTGTCGACCAGATCCAACATAGACAGACGAAAGATAATGATGAACTCGGGCCCAACCTTGGCGCGGATAGCGCGAACAATTTCCAGTGGCAGGCGAATACGGTTGGCAAAACTGCCGCCGTAATCATCGCTGCGCTGATTGACCCGCTCACAGATGAACTGATTGATGAGATAGCCTTCAGAGCCCATCACCTCCACGCCATCATAACCGGCCCGTTTGGCCAGTTCGGCAGAGGTGGCATAATCCTTTATGGTGCCGCGGATTTGCCGCAAAGACATGGCGCTCGGCGTAAATGGGGTAATGGGTGACTTGACCTTGCTCGGTGCCAGCGAAAAAGGATGATAGCCGTAACGGCCGGCATGAAGGATCTGCATACAGATCTTGCCGCCGCCCTCATGTACAGCGCGGGTAACGATTTTGTGTTTGCCCACTTGCCAGGGAAAGCTCAGCTGACAGGCATTGGGGGCCAAACGGCCGCGAAAGTTGGGCGCTATGCCGCCGGTGACAATCAAACCCACACCACCCAGCGCCCGCTCCTTGTAGAAGTGTGCCAGTTTCTCAAAACCGCCCTTTTCTTCTTCCAACCCGGTATGCATGGAACCCATGAGTACCCGGTTTCTCAGCTGGGTAAACCCCAGATCCAAGGGTTCTAATAAATGAGGAAAGCCCGACATTAAAACATCCTTTTTAAACAAGTGATTTAAATCAGCATAACCTGAGCCGCCATCAAGCTCAACATAAAGCATTGGCCGCCGGCGACTCATCGGCTAAAGCAGTGAAAGCTCAGGAATAAAATCACTTACAAATGTATTTTCCCGTTGCAGCTATTTTCAGTTAGCATTAACGGAATGCATGGAAAAATGGAGTGGCTATGTCCGCAAAACCCCTGACAACCAAGAATACCCTGATGTTGATCTGGAATGTGATCAACTTCATTCGCAAGCTGGTGTTGAACATAGTGTTCTTCCCGCTATTCTTCATCGCTTTGATAGCCGTGGTCATCGCCATGGTCAGCAGTGATGAAATCCAAGTTGAGGATGGCTCGGCGCTGGTATTGAACCTGGCCGGCGGCATAGTGGATCAAAAGCGCCAGGTTGACCCGTTCGAGGCGATGTTAAGCCAAAGCAAAGGACCCGATGTCAACGGCGAAATCTTATTGAGTGATGTGCTCTATACCATTAACAGCGCCACCAATGACAAGCGGATCAAGGCTCTGGTATTGGATCTGTCCGAGTTGCAATACGGCGGTCTGAGTAAGCTCAGCGCCATAGGCCAGGCACTCAACGAATTCAAAGATAGTGGCAAGCCTGTAGTCGCCATAGGTAACTATTATGATCAGAACCAGTATTTCCTGGCGAGTTTTGCCGATACTGTTTACCTAAACCCTGAAGGTATGGTGGCAGTAGATGGCCTGAGCCGCTACCGCCAATACTATAAGTCGGCACTGGATAAGTTAAAAATCAAGGCGCACATTTTCCGTGTCGGCACTTTTAAGTCAGCGGTTGAGCCTTTTATCCGTGATGACATGTCAGAGGCGGCCAAGGAAGCCAACTCTGTACTGCTCAACGACATCTGGGGCAGTTACACAGACACTGTGGCCGCCAATCGCGGCATAGACAAATCCAGCCTGGGCCTTAATGCAACTGCTTATTTGGCAGAGCTGGAACAAGCCGATGGCGATTCCGGCACTATGGCGGTTAACCTCAAGTGGGTTGATAAACTGGCCAGCGCTGAAGATTTCCGCCTGGCGATGTTGGACCTGGTAGGCAAAAGCAAGGAAGGAGATAGCTTCAAGCAGGTCAGCTACTACGACTATGCCAAGCTGATGGCACCACTGCCGGCGCTGGTACCCACCGAAGGAGTGGGCATCATAGTGGCCAAGGGTAATATTCTCAACGGCAGTCAACCTGCCGGTGATATCGGCGGTGAAAGTACCTCTGCCCTGTTACGTAAGGCCCGCTTCGATGACACTATCAAGGCCGTAGTGCTCAGGGTCGACAGCCCCGGCGGCAGCGCCTTTGCTTCCGAGCAAATTCGTCAGGAAGTGCTGGCATTGAAGAAAGCCGGTAAGCCTGTGGTAGTCAGCATGAGCAGCATGGCGGCCTCCGGTGGTTACTGGATTTCGGCCAGCGCCGATTATATCTATGCCAACCCCACTACCCTGACCGGATCCATCGGCATTTTCGGCATGATAACCACCTTCGAGGACTCTCTGTCTTCAATCGGTGTTAATACTGATGGAGTGGCCACCTCTGACTGGGCCGGTCTCTCTGTTACCCGGTCACTTTCCGATGGCGTCAAGGCGGTGATACAACGCCATATCGAACGTGGCTACAAAGACTTTATCTCGCTGGTCGCCAACGAGCGCAATATGACACTCGAACAGGTGGATAAGATTGCCCAGGGCCGCGTCTGGTCCGGCAAGAAAGCCCTGGAGCTGGGTCTGGTGGATGAACTGGGCGATCTCGATAGCGCCATCGCCAAGGCCGCCGAAATGGCCGGAATGGACAAGTTCGACAGCCGAGTGATAGAGCAGGAGCTGACACCTGAGCAACTCTTCATTCAGGAGATGTTCGCCAGTGTCTCCGCTTATCTGCCACACAGCGTCAAGCAGTCCAGCGTGCTGGAAAAACTGCTGACTCAATGGAGCAAGGTACTGGAAGAGTTTGCCGCCTTTGACGACCCTAACGGCGTCTATCTTTACTGCGATAACTGCAGTTACTGATAATCCTGAAAGCCCGGCTCGCCGGGCTTTTTTGTGCCTTATGCTGCCGGGCTTGATTTGCTATAATCCGGCCTCTCTTTTGCCCCAGTGAAAACGAAAGCCAGATTATGAACAAAAAAAAGTCCATCTATGTCGCATACACGGGCGGCACCATAGGGATGCAAAAAACCAGTAACGGCTTTGCCCCGGTCGCCGGCTTCCTGACAGAATGCGTCAACTCCATGCCGGAGTTTTTCCATGAAGAGATGCCGACGTTCGTGATCCAGGAATATTGTCCGCTGATAGACTCTTCCAATATGGCCCCCAGCCACTGGCAGATGATAGCCGACGACATTCAGGCCAACTATGACAAGTATGATGGCTTTGTCATTCTTCACGGCACAGACACCATGGCGTTTACCGCATCGGCACTGTCTTTCATGCTGCAGGATCTCTGTAAGCCGGTTATCGTCACCGGCTCGCAAATTCCGCTGTCACAGCTGCGCTCAGACGGCCAGACCAATCTGCTCAATGCCTTGTATATCGCGGCCAATTATCCGGTTGCCGAGGTTTGCCTGTTCTTCAACAATAAGCTATTCCGTGGCAACCGCACTACCAAGGCTCATGCCGACGGCTTCGATGCCTTTGCCTCGCCGAACTTCCCTTTATTGCTGGAAGCCGGGATCAAAATTCGCCTGCGGGCCGGAAAAATTGCGCAGCCCTGCGATAAGCCCTTGAAAGTGGCGCCCATTACTCCTCATCCCATAGGTGTGGTCACTCTGTATCCCGGGATCTCCACCGAGGTATTCAACAACATACTGCAGCAACCGGTAAAAGCCCTGATATTACTGACCTATGGTGTCGGCAATGCACCGCAGGATCCCGCCTTGCTGGAAACCCTCAAGCGGGCCAACGACAAGGGCACAGTGCTTATTAATCTGACCCAGTGTCTGCAGGGAAAAGTCAATATGGGCGGTTATGCCACAGGCAACGCCCTGGCCAAGGCAGGCGTTATCAGTGGCGCCGATATGACCACGGAAGCCGCCTTGACCAAGTTGCACTACCTGCTCTCCCAAGGGCTGGGCACAGAAGAGATAAGACGGCAGATGCAGCAAAACCTCTGTGGCGAACTCACGGCAGACTGAATTTAATTGATAGCAAAAAGCCCTGTATATACAGGGCTTTTTTACAAATAGAATCCAAGTAATTAATTACAGATCAGATTCTTTGAATTCAGCAATACTCTCACCGCGAAACTGCTTTTTCAGCTGCGCCTTGGACAGCTCGTTGATCTGCCCACCGGCGCCTATGGTGAAGTGCTCGGTTTGATCCAAACGCCTGGCTTGGTAGAGCATCACCAGTTGCAGCGTGTTTTCCCGCTGCTCCTCGGTCAGCACGGTACCATCTTCCCACTTTCCTATCTCGGCGGCGCGGCGCAGTCTTTCATAGACTTCAACCGGCATCTCTTCAATCACTTTGTTGATATCTGTCATACACTTTTCCGCTTGTGCAAAATAATACGTACCCGGGTTATCAGGTAACCCACAAAACCGAGCGTAAAGCAGACGGCACCGGCGATAGCTCGATTGCCTTCGGCGACTTCTCCCCCCCAAAACCAGATGACCACCCCGGCGATAAACAGGGTCAAGGCCAAAAAGCTCTGGTTCATCAGTTTGGTCGACTGCTGAATATGGCTGATCCTCGACAGCGACTCGGTGTTGGGTCCCAGTTTGGAACTGCAGTGTGGGCAACTGGGTGCCTTACTGGAGATCCGCTTGTGGCATAAAGGGCATTCAACCAGTGCCATAGCTGCTCCTTACCTGAGTTTGTCCACGACGGCCAGCATGGCGGTCAATGAGGCTTCACCCAGGTACAGGCAACGCTCAGGGGACCAGCCCACCAGCGGATCGGCCAGATTATCATTGTCTTTAAATGGCATTTCCAGCGTGTTTGATAGGCAGTTGAAGGTTTCGCCGACCCAGTTGGAGCCTATGGTCAGGTTGGCCTTACCGGGTTCGTCCTTTTCATAACCATGTTCGCTCTGGAAATCCGGGCTAACCAGCAAGAGCGCCGAGGCAAATTCCTGCTGCAGCTGAGTCAAGCGCTCATCCCAACAAGGAATGCCTTCACAGCCTGCCAGGAACACATACGGCAGACCTTCATCACCGTGGACGTCATAGAAGAGGTCCACGCCGGTTTCTTTCATCTTTTGTACCACATGGTACACCTCGGGGCTCTTCTCAAGGCTTGGCGTTTGCCACTCACGATTTAGGTTTACACCGGCGGCATTGGTACGCAGATGGCCTCTGACGCTGCCGTCCGGATTCATGTTGGGTACAACATAGAAGTTGGCCTTATCCAGCAACTGTTTGGAGACAGGGTCATCCGAGTCCAGCAAACGGTACAGCAAACCTTCCACCAGCCATTCGGCCATGGTTTCCCCTGGGTGCTGACGGGCTGTGATCCAGATATTGCGCTTGCTGTTATCGCCGTCACCCACCTTGACCAGCGTCAGATCGCGACCATCCAAGGTCAGACCCAGGTGCTCCAGGCTCACTTCAGGATGCACCTGTACTGCGCTGAGCAGGTCCAGGTGACGTTCATAACTGTAAGGTGCAAAATAGGCTATCTGAATCGCATCGGCGTCCAATTCCACATTGATACTCAATTTTCCGTCATCATACTTGGTCGGCAGACGGAACCAGTGCTGGCGATCATAGCTGGCAACTGCCTGATAGTTCTCCCAACCTTTGGGATAGGAAGCGCTGCCGGCATTGATGATATTGAGGGTGTAACTGTTTCCTACCTGGCCTTCAAAACGGAAATTGAACCACTGGTAGAACTCTCCGCCCTGATCCGGGCGGATCGCCAGTCTGATGTCGTCCTTGTTATCAAGACTGATGACCTGAATATTGCCACCATCAAAATTCGCGCTGATCCGCATGATGTTTTCCTTCATTGCTTTTATAGGGTGTGGAGCCTGGGAAGGCTCACGCAAGTGGGCTATAGGATAAACCAAATCGGCCGCGCTTGAAAACGCGGCCGAAACAGGCTCTGGTATTCGAGGGGAAAATCAGTGGGGTTTAAAGCATCTTACCAAAGGCTGAAGCTGTATCCCTGACCGCGCACCGTATTGATAAGGCTTCTTGGCAAACGGGTCTGTTCCAGTTTTCGCCGGGTATTGGAGATATGCATATCCAGATTACGGTCAAACCGCCCCAGTTCTTTTTTTAGCACTCGTCGCTGCAGCTCCTGCTTGGTAACCACTTGTCCCTTGCGTTCAAACAGGTACTTAAACAGGCGAAATTCTGTCTGGGTCAAGGATAGCTGCTGATCGGCAATGGCCACAGTGTAATCAGTTTCGTCAAACTGAATATGTTTGTTGAGCGTAAGATCGGCGGTGTCCTGCCCTTTACTGATATTGATCCTTCTTATGAGCGCCTGAATCCGCACCAGCAGTTCTTTGACACTGAATGGCTTACTCAGAAAATCGTCTGCCCCCAGTTCATAACCTTTGATCCTTTCTTCTTCACTGTCGATAGCCGAGATCACTATGACAGGAGTGTTGTCCTTACGGGCAAGCAACATCTCAAAGCCATTGAGTTTGGGCATCATTAAGTCGAGCAAGATAACATCCGGAGTAAAAGTGTCGAGTCTCATCAGCGCATCCAAACCATCAGCGGCACAAACAACATCGTGCCCCTCGCCCTCCAGTGCTTCTTTGAGCAAGTCCCTGAACTCCAGGTCATCATCCACTAATAAAATTTTCGTCATTTCCGTCAACACAATTCTCAAATAAGAACCATTACTATTTACGTTAACATAGTTAACCTAACCGAGCTAGCAAAATCCTCCTTTAGTACTGGCTAAAGTGCGCAGGATCACACAGAAGGAATAATGAAAAAGGGACAGATGGTCAAACTGTCCCTATAGGCAATTGGGCAAGCGGCGATCAAGCCCTCTCTTCTGACGTAAGCCATGCAGTACAAGGCTTACGCCGGCCTTTGCTACTTGTCTTGCATCAATTGACTGATGTACTTGACCGGGGCACTGCCATAGCTGAGGAAGCTTTCGTGGAACGTCTTGAGATCAAACGCCTTGCCTTGCTGCTGTTTGAGCTCTTCCCTTAAGTCGTAAATTTCACGATATCCGGCGTAATAGCTGGTCAACTGTACCTGGCTCAGTGTTGCCCGGCGCCATTTACCTTCCGCCTCGGCTTGCTGCTGGAAGGCTTCTTCAATCATCAGCTTGATGGCCTGCTCTTCAGTCATCCCCTTGACCTGAATGCTGTAGTCCAGAATGGTGTTGCAAATCACCCTGAGGTTCCACTTGTAGTACATCAGCCACATTTCCGGCTCAAAGTTGCCATAGCCCTGTTCCAGCATCATACGCTCGGCATAAACGGCCCAACCTTCCACCATGGCACCGTTGCCAAACAGGCTCTTGACCAGGCTCGGTGACTCATTGGAATACACCAGCTGGGTGTAATGGCCGGGGATCGCCTCATGTATGTTCAGTACCTGCAATATCCAGTGGTTATATTCGCGCAAGTAACTTTCGGCCTGCTCGTCGGTCATGCCATCGAGGGGTGTCACGTTGTAATAGGTATTGCCGCCCTTCTCATAAGGACCGGGAGCACTGATGGAGGCTCCGGCAAAACCCCGCATATATTCAGGAGTTTCCCTGACCACCAAAGGCTTTTTCGGATCCAGAGTCACCAAGTCGTGTTGATTGACAAACTTCACCAGCTCGGGGATCTGCGCCCTCACCTCGGCCACAAAATCTTCCCGCTTTACATGCCGGGCCGAAAGCTTGTCGATCAACTGCCTGATAGCCTTCTTCTCGTCTTGCGGCTTGGGCTCCTGGAAATACTTGCTCCAGAGCTTATCGGTAATTTTCGCCATTTCGCCCTGAACCCTGGCCTTATCGGCCAGCGCTTTTTCATAGAGGGCCTTGGCGCTCATACCAGCCTGAATATCGAAGGCAAACTTCTCCTCATAAAGCGCTTCACCTATCCGGAAACTACGGCTACCTTCGCGCTTGAGCTGCTGCTCCAGCTGTTTTAGAAATTGGATATGCCCTTCAATGGCCGCCACGGCTTTATCCATTCTTTGCTTGAATAACGCCTTTTCATCAGCGCTCAGGCCGGAGGCGTTCACCTTGGCGAGCAGTTCATCGGACAATACGGTAAAGGCACCCTGATTTTGCATGATGGCCAACTCTGTGTGCTCCAGAGTTGGATTATCTATGCTTTGCTGCGCCGCCAGGTAATAGGCCGGCACATTTTCCAATCGGCCCAATGCAGAGCGCAGCCTTTGATCCAAAGGTGCAAAGTCCTCATTGATGATTTGCGCAAAACCACCGGCCACATTGTAACTGGATGGGTCCCACTGCCAGGACTTGAAGCGCTTGATTTCCCACTCCATGCTGCCGAGGACATTTTCAATCAAACGATAGTCAATCAGGTTAGCCGCTGTCAGCGCCGCAAAATCAAAGCTCGCCATCTTGGCGCGCTGTTGCTGAATAAAGTTCAACGTCGCGGTGCGGCTGTTCGCATCCGGTACCAGGAGTTTGGCATCGTATTGATGAAAGCCGTTATAGAGTGCCCAGGTCGGCGCAACCTGCCATAGCGAATCGATAAAGCTTTGACTGAACGCACTGAACGCTTGGTTCTGATCTTGTTTTACAGCAGCAGAGACTTTGGACGCCATCGCCTCGGGAGAGCCTTGGGTTTGGCATGCAGACAGCCCTGTCAGCGCCAATGACACCGCCAGGCAAAGGGTGAGTTTTTTCATATTATTTTCCTTCCCGGCACCCGTTTGTTGGAAATTTGAATTCTTATCGGTTTTTCGGGTGCATAGTGCGCAAGTAAATCATGGACGCGACGACTTTTCAGCAATTGTTGCTAAAGAGACATGCTTTGTTACAGTTTGCAGCCCGCTTTAAGCCTCTGGTTAAATCCTCCATGTTCGCTTGATAGCTCCCATTGCCAGATAAAATACGGCTTTTGTTGAGAAGGCAGAACGATAACCCCTGCTCAATTATGATTTTTGGAAGGCCGGTTGCATGGCATTGCAGAAGGTTCAAATAGGCATGACCACTTGATTTGCATCGAAAAACTCGCTAGCGTGTGCGGCCAAATTACACAGGACGTAATTCAATATGAATCTGAAGTTTAATGCTGCCCATCAACACGTACTGGAATTGTTAAAGCAACAGGGAATACGCTGTTTGGTGGACGATCAATACGACGAACTAAACGAGCATTATTTACAACTTTGGCTGCCCGAGCCGCTGACAGAAATCGAAGTCAAGCAACTGAATAAGTTCCAAAAACAACATTATTCCCTTTGGAAAGATAGTGCGCAGCCATGGGAAGATGTTAAGACGCAAGTGAAGCTCGATTTTTCCGATAGCTGCTACAACGAACTCAAGGCCACTTTGGTCAAAATGACACTGGTAGACAGAATGACCTTTGAGCGAGCCTGGCAAGAACGCTTGGGGGTTGTTTGCAACAATGTCGACCTGGATGTTATCGCCCATCGCTGCACTCAAGTGGCTGATATAGATCCCCTCACCAAGGCAATCGCTGACAGCTTTTCCGATGAATGGCTGAAACTCTGCGCCTCTATGGAACTATTTCAGGTACGGTATTTGGTTTTCAACAGAGCGGTGCGCAAAGATAAATCAGCCCGCAACTCCGAAATGCTACATTTGTGGACCGACACAGAGGGCGAAAACCCTAAACAGGCGCGCAAAGCTGTTGGCCGGGTAACAGGTAATCCTGGTGGTATAGCCAACTACCAAAAGGGTGCCCGCGTCATACGGCAAGGTAACTGTGTAAGAAAGACCAAGCTCTATAATCATGAGTTTGAAGACGCCTACCAACGCCGGGTTCGCGTCAATATCAAAGGCGTAATGGTGCCTATGATGAATCATGCGGACTTATTACAGCTATCGTCATACGATTAAGCAAAGATAGCCGCCTCTGCCAGAGTTTTACTCTGGCAGAGGCGGAAAACGTCACTCTAAGTTGAATGGACCCGAACCCTCTGATATATCCGATATAACAGTACAGCCCCAAGTTTGGCCCACTAGGGTGCACTGGCCGTGCGGCAGTGAATGAATTGGTTAATGGGAGCTAGATATTGCCCAACATCGGCATAGCCTGACGGATGGCTGAAAAGGGTTGTTATCGAGAATGGTGTAAAGCCAATGAAGCTCAAATCATTGGGGGCGCTTCCAAATACTCGCCCCCTAAATCTGCTATCAACGGCGGTGAAACTTGGCGTCCTTATCGAGACACCAGTGAGCCTTAGCACTCTTGTCTTCGTTGGGTCGGCCGGTTAACAGCTCACCTTGCTCATTGATGTAATAAACAAAAGCTTTGGCATCACCGAGTTCATCCCAATACAGCATCGCCTCATCCGCTTCCTGGCCTTCACAAGTGGTGACTTTGCCGCCTATGGACTCGATATAGGCACTGCCCTTGATTTGGCTCAGCGGCGCCCCTGTACATTGGTTGTTGTCATAAAGATTGGCGACACTGTGGTAGCGGTTTTCCTCAAAGCGCATGACAAACTCTTTACCCAGTTTACCGTCACCGAGACAACCTGTGGTCCACTCCCCTTTGAGCCTGTCCGGCATGGCATCATCGCCATGGAACATCAGAAAACCGAGCGTTGCCGCCAAAATAAGCAGCAACATCACACTTAAGGACTTGAGCATTAACACATCTCTGAGAAAGGATTTTTCAGGATAGTACTCTGCGATGACTGAAGACGCTATCGTACTCATCGCAAATTTACATTGAGTGTCACAAATTGGCCCCATGGGATAAACTGTGGCACATTGGAGTAACATACGGATTCCAAGTCATTTTCTTGCTTAGGCAACCACTTGTTGGAGGTTCTCTCGGTGTCTGACATGCATTCTGAGATAAATTTTCGCCGCAAAATTACTGCGCTGCGCCCCTTTGGTAAACCGGAAGACACTCGGGTAGATAATCCAGAAAAATTGCAGCTGGCGCTGGAAAGCGATCGTGGCCGCATCATTAATTCGGCCGCCATCCGCCGTCTGCAGCAAAAGACCCAGGTGTTTCCGCTTGAACGCAATGCCGCAGTGCGAAGCCGTTTGACACACTCGATGGAAGTTCAGCAGGTAGGCCGCTTTATTGCACAGAAGATATTCAAGCTCTTGGGGCCAGGTGCCGAACGCTGGGGCCTGCAATATCTGGAACGGCAATTGGAAACCCTGGTGGAGATGAGCTGCCTGATGCACGATGTGGGCAATCCACCCTTTGGTCACTTCGGTGAGGCCGCGATCAGTGATTGGTTCAAGCGCAACCTTGTTTCTCTGGCGCCTTCGGGTTTCGATTCCGGGTATCCTGAGTTGATCCAAGACTTATCCCATTTTGAAGGCAATGCCCAAGGCATTCGTTTGATCCACACCTTGCTCGGGCTCAATCTCACCTACAGTCAACTGGCCGGCATTTTGAAATACACCCGTCCGGGTACGCTTGTGAAAGATAAAGCCAATCCTGAGCAAAGCTATCTGATGAAAAAAGTCGGTTATTACGCCAGTGAGTCCAGGTTTGTTGCCGAACTGACTCAAGCCATGGAGATGGCACCCGGTTGTCGCCACCCGGTGAGTTACATCATGGAGGCCGCCGATGACATCTCATATTGCCTGGCCGACATTGAAGACGCAGTGGAAAAAGGCATCATAGAGCTGGATACCCTAAAACAGAGTCTGATAGCCGAGTACCAACGGCAAATTGCGGTCAAGCAAGGCGCTCTCGGACACAAAGACTTTATGAGCAAATCGATTGAGGCGGCAGACAGCAGCGCCCGCCACCTGGCAATCAACCAACAGAGCCAGTTTTTTACCTTCCTCCGCGTTCGACTGATCCACCCTTTGGTCAATCACGCCGCCAAGCGCTTTATCGACAATATTGAAGCTGTGTACCACGGCAACTTGAACGAGTCGCTGCTTGAAGATGGCGGCTACGAACACGCCATTACAGAAACCCTCAAGCAAGTTGCTATCAAGCAGGTATTTTGCCATCGGGAAGTGGAGAAACTTGAGCTGCAGGGATACAGGATCATCACAGGCTTACTGGATAACTATCGCTCCCTGCTGGCATTGAGCGAAGATGAGTTTAGCAAACTGGTACAAGGCCTGCCCAAGACAGCACTTATCGAAACCCGACTGTTCCATAAGCTGCCTGGCAAGCACCTGGCCACCTATAAAAGAGCCATTGAAGCCAATCAGTATCCTGAGTTTTACCACAGGTGTCGTTTGCTGCAGGATTATATCAGCGGCATGACAGACCAATACGCTTTGGATGAGTACAGACTACTTATGGTACTTGACTGACTCTTAAAGAGAGTTGTTTACTAACTAAGGCTCGGGATACGAGCCTGAAATGCCATTACTATCAGATCCGCCTAAACAGGAGATCGTTACGCCCGGACGCCTTGACCTGATACATCAAGCGGTCGGCGTCGGCCAGCACAGACTGGGCATCCCGGGCACCGGGTTTGGCATACACGGCACCTATGCTGATACTGAGGGGCAATTTGCCGGCCTTGGTGGCAAATGGCTCTCTGTCTACCGACAAAAGCAGCCGGGTGGCCAGGGTCTTGGCCTCGGCTTCTGTCATGCCCAGCTGCAGAATACAAAACTCCTCACCGCCTATGCGGCCAAATACGCTTCCCTCCGGCAAGATGGCCACTACCATTTGCGTCAATTGGCAAATGACCTCATCACCCACATGATGACCATAACTGTCATTAATCCGCTTGAAATCATCTATATCAAACAGTAACAAGGTCAGACTGTCATAACCACGGCCATCACAGGCTTGTTCGAGCGCATCCATAAATGCCCGCCGATTGGCGATACCGGTAAGCCCATCTGTAGCCGCCAGGTGAGCCAGCTCGGCATTGGCAGCCTCAAGCTCGGCGGTGCGCGCCGCCACGGTACGGCGCAGCATAAACACATACACCAGGATCCCGAGCAGAAGTATCCCAAGCAAGCCTTGCAGCAGATAGCGTGGATAGACAGTTTCCACATACATCCAGCGATTGAGGATCCTTTGGTATTCGGAATCTGGGATCCGGGCCAGTCCCTGGCGGATCTCTTCCAGCAAGGCGCTCTGCCCCTCTTTGACAGCCGGACGAATTTGGGCACTGTAAAGATGGCGGACTGGAATAAAACGCGCCGGCTCGCGTGAGGTATAGAGATAGAAGTTGGCGACCTGCAGATCGGCAACAAATGCCTTTAACCTGCCGGCAAAGGCGGCCTTTAGCATTAGATCGTTGCTGGCATAAGTCAGCACGCTGGCCTTCGGGTATTTCTGACGTACAAACGTCTCTTCATAGCCGCCACGGACAACGCCAACTTCACCGCCGTTGATCAGGTAGCCGTCCGGCTCGGTACCGAGTAACCCTTGACTGAAAAACAGTTGACTCTCGATCCCCAGCAAACCCTGGGCATAATCCAGGTAATGTTCCCTGTCCTGAGACCAAAGCAGCCCGGCGTGGATATCGGCCTGACCACTGCGAACCAGATCCAGCGAACCTTGCCAATCTGTCAATATAAAGCGGACTTCGACCTTATTGGCCTTGGCATATTCTTGCCAGATATCCACCAGGATCCCGGCCGGTTCACCGGCATCATTCAAATATGAAAAGGGTTTCCAGGAATTGGAGTTGGCAATAACCAGTTCTCTTGCGGGTTGCTGAGCGGTATCCAAGTGCATATCTTCAGCGGCCTGGCTTTGGCCCGTTGTCGGCAGGAACAGGGGTAAAATGACAAATAGTCGGCAGAGGGTGGTCAACGACAGCTGGAGCAAGGAGTTAACGTAGGCTGTTGCAGCGAGCTTCATGTGGCCGGAATATCCTTACAAGGCATGATTTGGGTGGGTTCTACCCGGGTTATAGCCCCGGGTTCAGAGAACATCCACCGGAAACACACCAAATATTAACATTTGTAGAGAACTTCCAGCAGCTTTTTTTCAGCAGCGACGGATCCGCACCACCTTCATGGTCTCCATCTCAAAACCGGCTACTATGGTTGTTTGCGGGTAATAGTCGACCGACACTCGGGAACCTTTCAATGAACGGTATTTTTTAGGGCGTTTGAAGCGAAAAGGTGCATCACAATTTTCCAGCATCAGAGTATGTTGGATCCAGTCGCCTTCATCCCGCTGGGTGTGGGAGACAACTGTCTTGTCTTCGGTGTGATAAAGTGGTGAGTGTTTCTCTGTCAATACGTCAGCTATTGTCATAATGCATTTACCTCCGATGGGTCGCTTCTGACTATGAATCCAAGGTCCTGACGGGCCCGACCTTGCCCGTGGCAGCCCGGGCAGTAGCTTCGCCTTCTCGATCAACCTCTTGCCGCAAGCAAGTACAGAAGGTCAGACTGTAGAGTACCGTCTTACTCAAAAGCCTTTTGCTGAGGGAAAAGTTCCCCGGCCGCGGCAGATTGGCGGTAGCTATGCAGTCGTGTCTGGGTAAGCAGATCATCCCCGGGCAAAAAATTTCCGGGGGAAGGTCAATAAAAAGCGAGCAATCATTGTAGCAAATTTGCACAGAAAGATCTTGGTGAAAAAGCCAACGACGCTTTATACAAGGTTGAACAGCGCTCAAAAACAACTGATAGCAGCAAGCGCAACTCTGCACGACTCTGCGTAACGCTACGTTGTATTAGTTACGACAGCTTGGCAGGGCTTAGCCTCTTGGATCACAATTTATAAAACTTATGGTCGAGTAACTGTATGAGAACATTACTTGCGCCCGGCTCAATCCCTTTTCCCAATAAGGCTTGCCATGACACCTTTTCCTTCAACAGTCTATCGCAGCCTTGCTGCAGTGCTTATACTGCTCACCCTACCCGCATGTCGGGATAATACCGAATCGCTATGGCAAGATTACAGCGCAAGGCTTGAGAGAGTCACAGCACAAAACTTTATCGCTCCGGACTATCGACCTGAAGTCGACCAAAACCTGAATGCAGCAAATAGACCTGAAGCTTTGGAAGCCAGACTGCCACTGCTGGAAAGCCTTGGCTTAATGCATTGCAGGCTCGGGGAGTTAATTGCCACACATAACTCCAGCCTTGGCAGAGTCGCAGAGCCCAGCGAGCTGCTTAAGTATCAGCTTGCCTTTATTCAAGCCGCGCCGATTTGTCTTATAGACGCCAGGCTAGAAAGTCAGACCAAACAGTTGCTGACAGAAGCCCTATTGCAAAAGCAACAAGATGCGCTGGACTGGTTCGATTGGATGCTTCTGCAAGACAGGGCACTGGACAAACTGCTGTTTATCGGCACTGAGTCTCTGTCCAGCGAATCCCCGCTTGCCGGTCTAATCGAAACAGAATTAGCACTGGCCGCCCTGGTGAAACTCAAAACGGACATAATGAAAGCACAAGTTGGGCAACTTTCCTGGCAAGCACTGGACACCCAGACTCTGGATGCGGCACTGGCTGAATTGGCGCGCAGTCGGATTATTGCCCGCAATATGCGCAGTCAGGCTGTCAGCCTGCTCTGGCTTTCGAGCCTCAACGATTGGTTGGAGCCTCGGCTCGATGGCCTGCTGTGCCGCCCAGGCCATAACAATCAGCGTCAGGAGATATTGCAGCGAATATTGGTAAAAAACTTCATCGGGCAAATACAACGGCAACTTAGCCAGAGTCGCCACATTCAACGCCGTTTGAGCGATTTGCTGCAGCAACTCTATCAGGGAACCGCGGTGGAGAGTCGTGTCGCGTACTTCTTTGCCGAAACCGCTAACAAAGACAGCTTAAATATCCGGATCGACAAAGAACTCAAACGCCACGTGAATTGGTGGCAAAAGCTACGCGACTCCTGTAGCGGAACTGCAGCTGGAGCATAATCTATTGTGATGCCGCAGGCTCTTGCAGCTTGCTCCCCTATTGTCTTCTGCCACTATTTACCGACTCAGCCCTTGTATATCAATGGATAAGCATGTTGCCAGCAGGTTATCTTTTGGTGACAATAAGCCCATATTTCAAATCAATAATTCATCGGGTTTCAATGGGAACAGCCGAACTCATCCGGCAGGCAATCCTGCAGCCGTATCATAAGATCTCAACCTCTCTTCAGAGGTTTCGCACAGGTATAAGTCAACGGCTCGCCAAGCTGAGCACGGCCCAAAAGCTCTACCTGTTGGCGCTATTCAGTCTGCCGTTTTATGAACAACACCCTTCGTTGACAACCCTGCTCACAGTCAGCGCGTTGGTTATTGAGTTCTGGCCGTTATTCAACAAACTGTGGCACTCTTTGGCAGGCAAGGCGGTCATTTTGCTGTTTTATGCCACCATAGCCAACTTTTCGCTGGCCAGTAGCGGTGCCATAGTCAATGAAGTCACCGGCGTCTCGGCAGCGCATTTCAACTATACCCATAACTTCGCCCTGTTACTGGAGCTTCCGGTTTGGATGGTGATCACCAGCAGTATTGCCCTGTTGCTGCTGCAGATGTTACTGCCCATCTACCTGGTAGGACTGCTGCTGCTCAAGCTGGTGGGGCTTATCGGCTTCAAGTGGCAGCCCAAGTACGCCTATCCTGTGAGCACAACCTTTCTCAGGCTCATGTTATCGTTTTTAATCCTGCATCATCTGATGCTGCTGGTCGATATGGAGCGTTTCATGGAGAGCCGCTTCAGAGTCGATGACAAGGGCGTCAGCTTCTCCTTTAATGGTCAGTTTAAGCCAAACGAGGATAAAGCAAATGCAAACCTCCCCCCTTTGCATGTCCCGGACACCGCCCAAGGGAAAGACGCCTTAAGCGCTGAGCAAGAGACAAACAAGCTGAATACTGAAGGCCAGGATCCAGTTGGACAGAAATCACAAGCGCAAGACACGGAAAATAACGCAACAAAAGCGGAAGATGATGCTTTGGTATACGCCCGTTTCACCGCCGCCTACAGGCACAAAGTCAGGCAGCTTGTGGCCGACTTCGCTTTTGGCATGGAAGCCGATGGCCGCAGTCGTTGCCAGATGTCTGCCAATGCGACCGGCGTTGAACTCAATGATTACGAGCTGTTGCAGATCTTGCCCGACGCCGGCGAGCTTTATGGCTATCGTTTTGAGGTTATTCCCTGTGTCTCGGCTGCATTTCCGCGAACTCTGGGGAGGCCTTCTTCACTGCCGAGCGATTAATCCTGGTATACAAACCCAGTCTCTGAAGTGGATGATCTTTTAAGTGGATGTTCTCTTATGTGAATGAGTACCATAGAGTCAGTAAAAAAGCCGCCTGAAGGCGGCTTTTTATCCTTTTATAGTCAGAAGCTTGCCAAGAGCTGCATGCCCGAGAAGGCGGAGTATCCGCGGATCATCACATGATAGGTCGCCGCCTGGGTGACTTGAAAGCTGCAGCTTTCACTGTTGCCATTCTTGTACGGACGGCAATCATACACAGACGTAGAAGGTGCAGCCCCGGCGCGAACATAGAGATCGGCGTCACCACTGCCGCCGCTGGTAACAATATTCAGGCTAACACCCGCCGGAACCTGGACAGTGAAATGCTGCTCTGAATCCGCACTGCCACTCAAGTTGCTCTTCGGCACGCCATTTTCCAGACAATCGCTGCCACAACCACCGCCGGCGCTGTGTGTTGCCGTTAATGTGGCGCCGCTGTAGGCACTGTAACCCTGCAGCATCACGTACCAGCGCCCTTCTGCCGGCGAGCTGAAGCTGCAGCTCTCATTGTTGCCACTCTTGTAGGGGCGGCATTGGTAGCTGTTTAACGTGGGTTTGCTACCTTGGCTGACATAGAGATCGGCATCACCACTGCCGCCAGCCAGATCTATGTTCAAGTCGGCAGCGCCCGCAGGGACATCGATATAGAAATAGTTGGATGAACCCTGGACACCGCTGACACTGATCCCCACGCCGTTATCCAATGGAGTATCATCCGATGGACAATCATTGCCACAACCGCCGTCATCGCCTGCCAGAGAATAGAGCAGCTTGTTGGGTGAACCTGTCTTGGCATCGCCCACTTTGCCGGATGAGGCGCGGCTTACCAGCAAGTTAGTCAGCTGAGTCGGGCTCAAGGCTGGGTTTTCCGCCAGATAAAGTGCCGCCACCCCGGCAACATGGGGGGATGCCATGGAAGTACCACTAATGGTATTAGTTGCGCTGTTGGAGTTGTACCAGGCAGAGGTGATTGACGAACCCGGAGCATAGATGTCCAGACAGGTGCCGTAGTTGGAGAAACTTGAGCGACTGTCGGTGCTGGTGGTAGAACCCACAGTCACCGCATTGGCGGCCCGCGCCGGTGAATAGTTACAGGCATTACTGTTGTCATTGCCTGCTGCCACAACAAAGCTTATCCCGGCCGCTACGGCCGCATTTACCGCATCATCCAGCGCCTGGGAGGCGCCGCCGCCCAAACTCATGTTGGCAACCGAAGGCCCTTGGGCGTTGTTTTTCACCCAGTTGATCCCGGAAATCACTCCGGAGTTGGTACCTGAGCCCGAGCAGTTAAGTACCCTGACCCCGACAATATTGACATTCTTGGCAACCCCGTAAGTGCTGCCGCCTATAGTCCCGGCAACATGAGTACCATGACCGTTACAGTCACTGCTGTCGTTATCGTTATCGATAAAGTCATAGCCACTGCTGGCACGGCCGCCAAACTCATTGTGGGTGTTACGTACACCTGTGTCTATGACAAAGGCGGTGACGCCGGAGCCGTCATAGTCGTAATGGTAGTTACTGTTGAGCGGCAGATCCCGCTGATCTATCCGGTCAAGCCCCCAGGTAGCCCCGCCTTGATCGCCGGCGGCTTCCACCATGGGTTCAATAGACACCCTTTGATCCTGCTCAACATATTTGATGTTGGGATCTTTAAGCAGACTCAGGATCTGAGCCGCATTGGCCTTGACCAATACCCCGTTGAGGCTGTTGCCAAAGTTTTGTCTGACTTCAATGCCGTGTTCGTTGGCGAGCCTTGCGCCCATACTGCTGGCGTAGGCGCTGACGCCATTCGGGTCATTAAGGTTGATAACCGCCGGGGTATTGAACACCACTATGTACTGATCTTTGATGGCTTTGGCAGGATTGACTGCATGTAACTGGGCTTGATAGTCCTGTGCCAGAACGAGCGGGCTGCTCAGGGCTGCAGCAACTGCAATCGCAATGAAATGTTTCCTTTGCATAATGATTTCCTTGGTTATTATGATTTTGCCTCGAGGGCCGTTTTAACCTAGGACATTTTTTAAGCAGCATCTAAATTGCAGCGTTGCACTGTGCCGGAAACCGATATTGCAAATGTAACAACAACGTTACATTACCCCGCCTAAAGTAGCAGAAAGATCCGCCAAGAGTATAACCGATACAAAACGGGGGTCCGTATCGACAAAGGAACAGGTTATGCAAATAAAATCAATTGCTTTACTCTATTGCTTGACGAGCAAACCACCCAGCGCTAACACTTTTGGGCCGGATGAATTGCAAGCTATCAACCCAAAGTATGATTTTAAACTCAGACTTAGCTTCTCGCCCTTTTTCCTCTTGCCTTTCAGCAAATTACCGGCCAAGCGCAAAATAAGCGCCATAGATAAAAAGGATCTGGTTACCAGGGTATGCTGTTGCCGCAGTAATCATAAAATCCGCCACTTTGTGCCTGGCTGAGGTTATCCAGCAGTTGTTTCATACCGGCTGCCGAGGTCCCTACATCAATAAGCGCATTGGGGCCGCCCATGCTGGTTTGCACCCAACCGGGATGCAAGGCTACCGCTTTGACACCGACATTGGCCAAATCTAAGGCAAGACTCTTGGTGATCGAGTTGAGCGCGGCCTTGGATGAACGATACAGATAACCACCACCGCTCTGGTTATCGGCCATGCTACCAACCTTGGATGAGATATTGGCTATGATACCTTTTGCTTGGATAAGATGAGGCAGGAAAGCTTCGGCAAGCTTACAAGGCGCTATGCTGTTTACTTCAAACACTGTGCGCCATTCATCCACAGGCAATTGTCCCAACAGCAAGCCTTTGGGACCATAATAGCCTGCATTGTTGAGCAGCAGATCCAAACCCCGTCCCTCAAGCTCTGCAGCCAGATCAGCCACCGCCTCATAGTCGGTCACATCCAGAGCAAACACCTCCAGCCCCTGAAATTCGTTGACCAGATCCAGCAGTTCGTCGGCCGTTTCCGGATCGCGACAACAAGCCAATACGTCCCAACCGGCGGCAAGATAGACTTGGGTCAACGCCAATCCTATTCCGCGGTTGGCACCGGTTATCAATAGTTGTGGCATAGGGTGAATCTCCTTTTTACTTGAGAATTTCGGGCTTAGGTTGTCGTCACTCATTAGCTAAATGACGCACAATCGAGCTTATCATAAGCCAGTTAACTTCCGTTTGGCTTCTTGTTACTTTCGCGATGACTCTGGCGGATAAGCGCTTCACCGAGCATGCCAAAGTAATTTGTCAGCGCATTGAGAATCGCTTTTCTATGAGCCTCATCAGGATAGGCCCCGGCATCATTGAGCTGTGAGAAAGTCGTACCCGACACCAGGTATTGGTTCCGTATATCGGTAAAAGACTCGATAGCGGCTTCAAAGGCCCGGGCCATCAACTCGGTAGGGAGCGAAAAATAGCGCCTGCCATAATGTTTATCCAAGGCAATGGCCCGGCGCACATAGTCACTCGGCTCAAGGCCATCCGGGCTTATAAGCACGGTTTGATAAAGGAATGCCAAATGACGGTTGAGTGGATGGGGTCTAAGCTCAACATCTTTAAGATAAAGGTCACTGCCAAAACCGATAGCACTGCCAACTCTATACGCCAAACCTGAGTCATTGCAGCAGGCTAGCTGGTCGATACTTGAATGAATGCCAAAGGCTGCTTTGGCAATATAGTGATCAAAGGCATGCCAAAACTCATGGGCCAAGGCGCCGGCACCGGCATTTTTTGCCAGCGCCAATATCCTTTCATTAGGAGCGTAGTGCGCCTGGACACCTTTCTGACCGCCGAGACCAAAGTCCAGATTCAGGGTTTGTCTAAGTCCAATGGCGTCCGGCGGCAACTTGAGTATAAAAGCCAGGTCCGCCAGCGAATCAAATATCAGATTGGCAGCCAGCCGTGATTCTTCAGCGCTGACCCACTTACCTACCCGCACATTGGCAAAGCCGAACTGTTGCTTGATATCGAGAAAACTGACCTGCTCGTCGAAACGATAATCCGGTCCTTCGCGCAAATAGTGGCGGCTTGTCAGCAAAACTCTTGGCTCCCAATCGATTTTCAAGCCAAATGAGTGTATACCCGAGGGGCACAAATGTCCCATCATGCTTGAAATCACTGGCTATATCGTCTTTGGAGCGAATCAAAGATAAATAGCAAACAGCAGAATGGCAACGCTAGGAAATGCAGCAAGAGAAAGCATCAGGGTTTGGACACAAAAAAGGCTCCTCGAGGGAGCCTTTTTTGCACCATTTAGAATGGTACCCGAGGACGGACTTGAACCGTCACGCTGTTACCAGCGAGGGATTTTAAATCCCTTGTGTCTACCGATTCCACCACTCGGGCAAACTGTGTAACAAGGAGATATTACCCATTGTCACTGAAAGAGTGGAGGCGCGACCCGGAGTCGAACCGAGATCGACGGATTTGCAATCCGCAGCATAGCCATTCTGCCATCGCGCCCCGAGCCATAAGGCTGGGATTGGAGCGACATATCGGGTTCGAACCGATGACCTGTACCTTGGCAAGGTACCGCTCTACCAACTGAGCTAATGTCGCATTGCAATAATGCATCCACCTTTAAAGACAGTGGGAGTCTGGAATTTGGAGCGACATATCGGGTTCGAACCGATGACCTGTACCTTGGCAAGGTACCGCTCTACCAACTGAGCTAATGTCGCATCACTTGTTTGCTTCATCTTCCGAGTTGACAATCAACAAAGGTACCAACCTTCTGTTTTATCAACTGAGCTAATGTCGCATACCAGTTCCGCCATCCAAGCGGAATCCAGAGTGTTATCCCCTGACTGCGGAATGGCATTCTACCGATTTAAGGCCGGGAGTCAATCGGCAAATCAGCATTTTTATGCTAAAACCACTCGGATGCTGCCAATTTGTTCAAAGTGGGTCAAATTTTCATTATCATGATTAAAATACAATCCGATTCAGTAGCTTGTCAGCGCCCTCTCCCACCGAATACCATCACAAAAGCCGTTGTAAAACACCCATATCAAGGCTCTTATCAAAATATTTGATAAGGATTCCAGTAAAATGAGCGTATTGAGGCTTAGCTACACAAGACTTGAATACAACAAAGCCCGGTACTCAGACCGGGCCTTGTTAGCAAGAGTCGAAATTACTCTTCAGACAGAGGCAGAGACAGGTAGTTAAGCCCCAGCATCTTCTGCATTACGCCAACCACCTGACAGCTGTAACCAAACTCGTTGTCGTACCACACGTAGAGAATGGCGCGCTTGCCGTCGGCGATAGTGGCTTGAGAATCAACCACACCGGCGTAGCGTGAGCCCACCAGGTCACAGGACACAATTTCAGTAGACTCGGTAAAGTCCACCTGGTTCTGCAGCTCAGAGTGCAGCGCGATATCACGCAGATAAGCGTTCATATCTTCTTTGCTGGTTTCGGCGTTCAGATTCAGGCTGATGATGGCCATGGACACGTTCGGAGTTGGCACCCGAATCGCATTACCTGTCAGCTTACCGGAAAGTACCGGCAACGCCTTTGCAACCGCTTTGGCGGCGCCGGTTTCAGTGATCACCATGTTCAGCGGTGCACTGCGACCGCGACGGTCTGCTTTGTGGTAGTTGTCGATCAGGTTCTGGTCATTGGTATAAGAGTGGATAGTTTCCACGTGACCATTTTCGATACCGTACTTGTCATTAACGGCCTTCAGTACAGGTGTAATGGCGTTGGTGGTACAGCTGGCAGCAGAAACAATAACGTCTTCCGGCAGAATATCGCTGTCGTTAACACCATAGACTATGTTCTTGATGCTGCCCTTGGCAGGGGCAGTCAGCAGAACCTTGGACGCCCCCGGGCTCTTGAGGTGCAGACCCAAACCGTCTTCATCTTTCCAGATGCCTGTGTTGTCGACCACCAGGGCGTCGGTAATACCGTACTTGGTGTAATCCACTTCATCGGGTGAGTTGGCGTAAATCACCTGAATATAAGTACCGTTGGCGATGATGGCGTTGTTCTCTTCATCCACCTCGACAGAGCCGTTGAAAGGTCCGTGTACTGAATCACGGCGCAGCAGGCTGGCACGCTTTTCCAGATCGCCCTTACGGCCACCGCGCAGAACGATAGCGCGCAGGCGCAGCTTGTTGCTGCGGCCGGTTTTTTCAATCAACAAACGGGCCAGCAGACGACCGATGCGGCCAAAACCGTAGAGTACAACGTTACGTGGCTCAACTTCATCTTTGCTTTCAATGGCACTGGCCAGCTCGCGGCTCATATAAGCTTCGATTTCGCTGCCGTCGGTGTGGTTACGCCAGTACTTAACCGCCAGTTTACCTATATCCACTTTGCACTGTTTGACATCCAGTTTGCTCAGGGCTTCTACGAAGGGGAAGCTCTCACGCAGGCGCAGCTTATCGCCCACATGGCGACGAACCAGACGATGGGCCTTGATAATATCGATGGTGGAGGCGATCAGCAGGGGTTTACCATAAACCACCACTTCTACGCCCTGATTGCGATACAACTTGCCCAACAGGGGCTGCATAGCCTCCGCCAGTTCGAAGCGTTCTTGCCAACTTTGTAGGTGTTTATCAGCGCTCATTTACAGATCCTTTATCTCACTTTTCCACTTTATTGTCGGGAAAGGTTTGAGTAACAAAAAGAAAAGACCAATAATCATATTTATGACAGCTAAACCTGCCCCTTTTGGTCGGCGCTATTGTAATGAAAACTGCTGCGTCAGGCTAGTAGGAGATTTTCGCTAAATCTCTAATTAAATTACAGATTTAGTCAATTGGAGCGTATTTTGACGCGTAATCTAGTAATAATTACATCATTTATCCTTTTAGCCGGGGTTAGTGGCTGTGATAATGGCGGTAACCCCGCCACTATTTGTAAGAATAATCCTGAACTTTGTGACGATTTGCATAAGGACAGCTGGTGCAGACGGGAAAAGGCCAGCCTGATCATTCAGCGCTATCAGGTCAAAACCACGCCGGAGCCCTCAGGAGAGCAGATCTATCGCTTGCTCGTTAATCTGGAAAACTACAACCGCTGTGTGGGGCTTGCCGCCGGAGTACAGCATATTCTCAATCCTGAACGTACCAATGACAGAGCCAGAGCCTATGGTTTGAGCGCGCAAAGCCTGTCTGAGCTGCAAGCCTCAACCAAGGGCAGCAATGACATCTATATTGCCTTCTATCACTGGGCACATTTGGGTGACGATGCAGCACTCAAGGTATTACTGGAGGCAGAGAAACAGCAACAGATAGATTCGCCCGAGATCCTTGCCGGACTCGCGGGCTATTATCTCAAATTTGATGCCATCAAAGCGAAACAACTCTATCTTAAGGTGTTGGCAAAGAGTACCAAAGAGAACTTCGACCCCGATTGGTTGTTGGGGCTGGCAAGTGCTTCCAGGCAGTTGCAGGATATGGAGCAGGCCTATCTGCTCTCGAGAACCAATCTGCTTTTGACCGACAACCCGGTCGATGAGGTTCAACTGAAAGCCATGATAGGCAACAATAGTCAGTTGAGTACTCATTTGGATCAACAGGCAAGTAGTCTGGCGGACGCTCTGAAAGGCGGTGATTACCTTGAGAGTGATTGGCCAAAACGCCTGCAAGGCAATGAGGGGAAAGATGATGGGAAACAAGCTGAGACTGAGCCGGTAACAAAGCAAGCCGCTGATAGCAAACCCATTGATAGCGACAGCAAGCTCGAGAAAAGCACCGAAGGGGCCAAACAAAACTGATGATGTATTCTCCGGGCGGCAAATTACTTGCCAGTTTGTAATTTACGCCTGCCGGTCGCACAATAAAAGCATTGTTTCGCGATCGCTGTAATAAAAACACCTAATTTGTTAACGGAATAGCCAGTTACAGCGTGATTTAACTTGACGACCCGCGTCATTTTTGTAATTTTACTACCAATTACTGTTTTTACATTCACCAGAGGGATATGAGATGACTATCCGCGTAGCAATTAACGGTTATGGCCGTATCGGACGCAATGTTCTGCGTGCTCTATACGAGAGCGAGAAAGACTATCCAATTCAAATCGTTGCCATCAACGATCTCGGAGACGCTTCCATCAACGCTCACCTAACCAAGTATGACTCTGTTCACGGCCGCTTCAACGCCAAAGTAGAACACGACGACGAAGCTATTTATGTCAACGGCGACAAGATCCCAACCTTCCAGGAGCGCGATCCATCCAAGCTGCCATGGGCTGAGCTGCAGGTAGACGTAGTCTTCGAATGTACCGGTATCTTCACTTCCAAAGAAGCGGTACAACCACACCTGGATGCCGGCGCCAAGAAGGTTATCATCTCAGCTCCCGGCAAGAATGTTGATGCCACTGTGGTATACGGGGTTAACAACCAGGAAATCACCAAAGAGATGACTGTTATCTCCAATGCTTCCTGTACCACTAACTGTCTGGCGCCTGTGGCCAAGCCATTGAACGATGCCATCGGCATTGAATCCGGCCTGATGACCACCATTCACGCCTACACCAATGACCAGCGTCTGTCTGATGTGTATCACAGCGATATGCGTCGTGCCCGTGCGGCGGCTCTGTCGATGATCCCAACCAAAACAGGTGCAGCGGCGGCTGTTGGTTTAGTTGTACCTGAGCTTCAGGGCAAATTCGACGGCCTGGCGGTTCGGGTTCCGACTGTCAACGTGTCTCTGGTTGACCTGTCCTTTATCGCTTCCCGCGATACCACAGTGGAAGAAGTTAACGCCATCATAGAAGCGGCGGCCAAGACTTCACCCATGAACGAAGTGCTGGCGGTTAATAAGGAGCCTCTGGTTTCCATCGACTTCAACCACAACGCCTTCTCGTCCAACTTCGACGCCACCCAGACTCGCGTCAAGGGACGTCTGGTGAAAGTCATGGCCTGGTACGACAACGAGTGGGGTTTCAGCAACCGTATGCTGGACAACGCCGTTGCCTTGATGACAGCCAAGTAATCCGAGTTCAAAGCCAAACGCCTGCCAAATGCAGGCGTTTTTTATGCCAGTTACTCTGTCTTGCCAAGGCCGAGGTCTTTCTCAAGCGACCATAGCCCGTTTTTATCCGTCTCTCAACAGTGCTTTCACTCCATATCTCCTTGCTTCTTCATTGCCTTTGCAATACTTGATGCAAAGCAGCGGATTTCCATTTTCGACAAGCACCATCAAGCACATTTCACTTCCGGAAAATAAAGCCCCTACTTAGACTCAGGTTAAAAGCCGTTTCAATTATTGTGTTTGAAAGCCAATTCGGCCATTGCGCCGGTTAGCGCCTTGCCTTTAGCGGAGTCTCATTATGGACAATCAATTTCTCAGTCTTATTACCGATCCCCTGCTTGACCCCAAGCAAAAGACCCTGGCGCTGGCCGGTGCCGCCGATGCCAGTATTCCCTATCTGCCTCGCAGTGAAGCACTGACCCAAGCCATGGATAAAGGCATTATCTGCGATATGTTTGAGGGTCATGCCCCGTTCAAACCCAGATATGTTTTGCCCGATTACCAACGTTTTCTCGAGCAAGGCTCCGAGTATCTGGAGTTGACACCGGCCGAAGATCTGGATGATGCCCTGATGAAGCTGATGGTGCTGTATCACCATGTACCGTCAGTCACCAATATCCCGGTGTTTATTGGCTATCTCGATAGTTTATTGTTGCCTTACTGCCAGAAC
This sequence comes from Shewanella sp. 38A_GOM-205m, assembly GCF_000518445.1. Classification (NCBI taxonomy): domain Bacteria; kingdom Pseudomonadati; phylum Pseudomonadota; class Gammaproteobacteria; order Alteromonadales; family Shewanellaceae; genus Shewanella; species Shewanella sp. 38A_GOM-205m. Next base: position 138,952 of record NZ_JADP01000006.1, read on the forward strand.
GTCAGTGATGACGCCTTGTATCAGAAACTGAAACGCTTCTGGATCCAGTTGGATCGCACCCTGCCGGACGCCTTTATGCATGCCAACATAGGCCCAGAGGACAATCGTGTCTGCCGCACTATTTTGCGCATTGATGCCGAGCTCAAGCAGGTGGCCCCCAATCTAACCTTTATGTATGATCCCAAGCGCACCCCCAAAGCGCTGCTGCGACTGGCAACAGACAATATCATTGCCTGCAGTAAACCTCACATCGGCAACTGGCCGATACATGCCCAAACCTTTGCCTGTGCTCCCGGTGAGGCGCCAAATCAAACGTTCGGCATTGTCAGCTGTTATAACGCGCTCCCCACCCGAGGCGGGGCCAATACGCTGGTCAGACTTAACCTCAAAGCCGTCGCCGAAGAAGCCGGTACCCTGGAGGAAATGCTCGAGCGCACCCTGCCCCATTACTGCAACCTGATGTATGAACTGATTGAGCTGCGCTGTGAGTTTTTACACCATAGGTCCCATTTCTTCGACTCATTCCTGGTAAAAGAAGGCCTCATTGACGAATCCCGCTTTGCACCCATGTTCGGCGTTTATGCCATGGCCGAAGCCGTCAATCATCTGCAGCAGTTGGCAGGTATGAGGGGCGAATATGGTCACAGTGAACAGGCCAATGCGCTCGGTTTAGCCATTAGCCGCGCGCTCAGTGATAGAGTGACCACGACCCAAGTCAGTTTCGGCTTTAATGGCCGCGCCTTACTTCATGCCCAGGGGGGGCTTTCCATCGACAAAGGCACCACTCCGGGCGCCAGAATCGCCTATGGCCACGAGCCGGATCCTGTCACTCATGTGTTGGCGCTGGCGCCTCAACACGCTTTCTATTCTTCCGGGATCAGCGAGATCCTGACTCTGGATGAAACCATCAAGGCCAATCCTGAAGCCCTGCTTGAGCTGTGTATCGGCGCGCTGGATGCCGGCTTTCGTGAATTTACCGCCAACACCGCCGATACCGATCTGGTGCGCATCACAGGTTATATGGTGAAAAAGTCGCAGATCGCCAGTTACCGGCAACAAGGCTCACGTACCAACACCACCTTCCTGGGCACAGAGGCCAGTGAAACCACGGCCGTGACCCAAAGGGCACCACGGGTAGTGAGCGCCGAGTTCCATGCCGCCGGCAAGTCCCCGGTGTAAGGGCGTAACTTATGAAGAGTGCAGCTCCTGGAGTGTTTGATAGCCCGTTCAATCATTCTGAGCTTAATCGCTATAAGCTGAATGGGTGTGAGTCGAATAGCCGTGAGTTAAGTAGCGGCGATACCGATGCTTCGGCATTGACTATGGGCTTCGAGGTTACCAGTGCCGAAGTCGCCAGGGTGCTGCCCTTCTCGACCGTAGATGGCCCGGGCAATCGCATGGTGTTTTTCCTTCAGGGTTGCAATTTTCGCTGCCCGGGTTGCCATAATCCGGAAACCATCACTCTGTGTGACGCCTGCCGAGAGTGTATTGCGCACTGCCCGGCAGGCGCCTTGAGCCTTAAAGCCACTGCGGCTGACACTCAAACAGTTCCAAATAACAAAGCGTCTCTCAGGCTTGCCTGGGATAGTACAAGCTGCATCGGCTGCGACACCTGTCTCGATGTTTGCCATTCGAGCAGCCAGCCTAAGACCCAACGCCTGTCAGTCGGAAAAGCGTTGGCGCTGATTAAAAGACAGAAAGCCTTTATCCGCGGTATCACCTTGAGTGGCGGAGAAGCCAGCTTGCAACTGAAGTTCGTCAGTAACCTGTTCAAGGCCATTAAACAAAGCCCAGAGCTCAAACACCTGACTTGCCTTTTGGATACCAATGGCAGCCTGGGAGAAAGTGGTTGGCAACGTCTGCTCCCTTGGCTTGATGGCGCCATGGTTGACCTGAAAGCCTGGGATGAGCCGGCTCACCGACGACTGACAGGCCGTGGCAACATCAAGGTCAAGCAGAGCCTGCAACTGCTGGCCGAAGCAGGGAAACTGGCGGAAGTCAGGCTACTGGAAGTACCCGGAAAGAGTGATTATTGGCAACACTTTGACGCCCTGGCGTCGTTTTTGCTGGACTTGCAACGCCGGCAAGCGCTGAAGGGTGAGCCGATGCGGCTACGCCTAAACGGTTACAATCATCATGGTGTCAAAGGCGAGGCCTTGCGCTGGCCCAAGGCGAGCCAACAGCAGATTAATGACCTGGCCAAGGCGCTCAGCCGCGCCGGCATAGCCAATATCAGTCTGCCACCGGTTAACCTTGGCTGATGGACTGCTTAAAGCCATTGAGCAGGGTTGCTTTTAGCCATTGCAGCGCCGGATCCCGGCTGCCACTTTGATGATGCACCATGCTATAGCCCACCTTGCCATAGGCAAAGGGCAATGGCTTAACCACCATGCCGCTTGCCTGCGCCGCCATTGAAGCCCACAGCGCCGAGCAGGTAAACAGCAAGTCCGAGTGACGACAGATACTGGCGGCGGCGCCGAAGTCGGCGACTTCCATCGCCAGATTCCGCCTGCGGCTCAATTGTGCCAATGACTGCTCGAAAAAGGGTTGCTGCAGATCGGCATCCAAAATGCCCACATGGGCGAAGCTCAGATAGGCATCCAGCGTCAGCTCTTTTGCTGCCAGCGGGTGCTCGGCTCGCATCAGGCAACACATCTCGTCCTCTGCCAAGCGCTCCCAAATCAGTTCATTGCGGCCTGTTGGCGGCTGTCCCAAATCGTGAGGCAGAACCAGCAAGTCCACCCGTCCTTCACACAGGGATTGAAACCCCGTGCTCTCTTTGGCATGCACCGCCAGTGTCATTCCCGGCGCCTGCTGCTGCACGCTGGCGATAGCGCTCGCAAGCAGTTCGAAGCTGCTTTCCCTCAGCGCCAAATTCATCCGCCCTTGAAATCCTTCCGGGCGAAAGCCCTCTTCGGTAAACAGGTTGTCCATCTCTCTGAGCATGGCGCTGATAACCGGCCCGAGTCGTTTGGCCTTTGCTGTCGGCAACAGCTGGTTACCCTGGCGGTAGAAGAGCTCATCGTCGAGGCAATCCCTGAGCTGGGAGAGTATTTTGCTGACCGCCGAAGGGCTCAAACACAGACGCGTGGCCGCCTGGGTGACGCTTTGCTCTTCCAGCAGTTGCCTAAGCACCAGAAGATGACGGAAATTGATGCGGGATAAGCGGACGATATCACTCATTCTGGCTGTGTTTAACCTTGGCTGGATTTAACCTTGACTGAATAAGCCAAGGTTAAACCATAACGGAATGAAGTTCTGCAATCATGCTCTCATTCGGCCAAGCGCTTGGGGAAAGCGCTATCAGAGAATACGCCGCAGCAGAAAGTCGGCCTTGAGCCTGCGAATGCGGTTCATGATTTTCTTTACCGGCTTGGGGTAACTCTGCAAGGTATCTATCTGGCTGTAATGATACAAACGCTGGCTGTGCAGCAGCAGGTGTTGTTGCTCTTTGACAAAAGACTCGGCCAGCACTTGTTTGTCATCATGCAGCAGCAAACCATTTTCCAGATCCAGGGCCCAGGCCCGCGGATTGAGATTGCTGCCGGTGAGCAGGTGTTTGCGACCATCCATGCTCACCCCTTTGAGGTGATAACTGTTGTTGTCATGCTTCCACAGATAGATATTGAGTAGCCCCTGATCCACCGCCCACTGCTGGCGTTTGACAAACTTGCGCAGCGACTGCTCATAGAGATACGGCAAGGCACCTATGGTGGAAAAATCCTGCTCCGGTGGGATATAAAAGTCATTGGCCGTCTTGTCACCCACCAGAATATCCAGACGCTTTCCGTTGCGCAGGTGTTTAACCAGCGCCCGCACCAAAGCATAGGGCGGGTTAAAATAGGGAGTGCAAATAAAAAGCGATTCCTTGGACTCCTCCACCATGGCGAGTACCGCCTTGTTGAGCGGATTGCGCTTGCGTCCGAGGCCCAAAAGCGGCGTGACCCGCAATCCCTCTTCAACGCCCTTGAACTGATAGGTTGCCGCCGACAGTCGCTGTTTAAAGCTTCTGACATCAATTTTTTCCGGCAGTACTTCCTCTTCTTCCGGACAGCTCAGGCAACTGACCGCTTTGTCGCTCAAAATGGCACTGTCAATCATCTCTCGCATGCTGGCAGCCAGCTCGGCCGACTCCAGCACATGGTAGCGATCGAAACGGTATCTATCTTTCTGCTGCAGGTAGATGTTATTGAGGCTGGCGCCGCTGTATATCACGGCATCATCGACAATAAAGCCCTTGAGGTGCAGTACTCCCATAAACTCGCGGGATTTCACCGGCACACCATAAATGTTGAAACGCTGCTGTGCTTGCGCCATCACCTGACGGTACATCAAGTTGTTGCCGCCATCACCCTTGTGGCCGATAAGGCCGCGACGGGCACGGTGAAAATCCACCAACACCTTGATTTCGAGTTCGGGTCTGGCTGCCTTGGCCGCCAGCAGTTCGGCAAGTATTTCGCGTCCGGCCTCATCGTCTTCCAGATAGAGTGCCGCAATATAGATAGCCTCTTTGGCGCAACGGATCCGCTCAATCAAGGTCTGTTTGAAGTTACTTGGGGTCAGCAACCAGTGCAATGCATCCGGCGCTATGGCAATTCCACCCAGCTTATCCAGCAAGGTATCCTCCTGTCACTGTATGTTCCGGCAATCCACTCGCTCCCTGTGTTTCCCGGCAAGAATGTCCTTCCCCTGTATGGCGAGATCGACAAAGATCCGCTGCGGGGCGAATAAGGCAATAGAAATTACCCACTTGTCCCGGCCCGGGCAAGCCTTTTCTCGCCAACAGTCGCTATTGGTTCACGATTTCGGCGCTATTTAACCCAAAAAGCGCTCTCTATAATGCGGCTTGCACTCTTAAGCCGACCCAGATCACGCTTTTGTGATGGCAGCCCTGTTATCAGCGCATTAGCCTTATACACTAATATGCCCTTGAGCCTCTCACTTACTGAACTCAAACTGGACGACAATGAACAAACAATTCTGGTTCACTCTTATTGGCACCCTGCTCGCGGCCTGGGCCCTGTTTCACTTCAAAACCTATCTCGGCCCTTTGGTACTGCCACTGTTTATCGGTCTGGTGTTGATAGTCACATTGAAACTTTATTCGCTGATGGACAAGGACGACAGCTAAGGCCCTGCAGGTTATACTCTCAAAAGCATTCACGGAACCGGAGGCTTTTCCATGCCACAGCTGTCCTTGCAGGGCTTGGCACGTCCACTGTTATTATTGAGCGCCATGGCGCTGTCTTCCTCTTTGAAGGCCGATAATACCTCTCTCGATGATCTTTTGACTCTGATTACCCCGGCCTCATCGCAAACTGCCGTCTGGATAGAAGATTTGCAAAGCGGCGAGCAACTGCTGAGCCACAACAGTGAAACCCTGATGATCCCGGCCAGTACCCAAAAACTGCTGACCGCGGTAACAGCCACCGAGCTGCTGGGAGAGGAGTTTCGCTATCACACCAGTATTCTCAGTACCGGCTCGCCAAAAAGCGGCGTGCTTAAAGGCGATCTCTATTTGCTGTTCAGTGGCGATCCTACCTTAACACGCCGGGATCTGACTGAGCTGTTCAAGCGTGTCACCGAAGCCGGTATTAGCCAGGTGCAGGGCAATCTTATCTTGATAGGAGAAACCCATGAGCAGCTGCGAGCGCCCGGTTGGGTATGGGATGATTTGGGGATCTGCTACGCGGCGCCCGTCTCCAGCTATGTGATCAACCAAAACTGTGTCCATGGCAAACTCGAGCCCACACTCGCCTCGGACAAAGCCAAAATTTCCGCGCCGGTTTATCTGCCAGTCAAACTGACCACCAACGCCATCTTCGACAAGGGCCACAAGCAGGGCTTTTGCGAACTGCAACTCGCGAGATTACCCGGTAACCACTTTCATTTCAGTGGCTGTTTCCCGGGCTCCCAGGTATTGCCGTTGGCGCTGGCGATCAACGACCCCGGCCAATATGCCATCGACAGCGTCGCCGGCATTATCAAGGGCAAACTCAGTATCAAAGGCAAGATACTGACCTCCAATCAGCTACCGGCCAGCTCAAGGGTGGTGGCCAGTCATGCCTCGGATGCCCTGCCCGAGCTGTTGGAAACCATGCTGCTGGAATCTGACAACCTGATTGCCGACAGCCTGCTTAAACAGCTGGGTAAACACTATTATGGTGATGGCGCCAGTTTCAGTGCCGGTGCCAAGGCCATCAGGGAAGTGCTGGCAGAAAAAGGCGTAGTGTTGGAAAGAGCCCAACTAATAGACGGCTCTGGGCTGTCACGCTACAACCTGCTGAATGCCAGGCAGTTGGCGCAGTTGCTGCGATTGATTGCCGATACCCCGGATTACCAGTGGTTGATGCACAAGCTACCGGTTTCCGGCCACAGCGGCACCTTGAAGTACCGCAAACGCTACGCCAACAAACCGCTCAAGGGCAGAGTCTGGGCCAAGACAGGCAGTATGCAGGGTGTGGTGAATCTGGCCGGTTATGTTACCGATGACAGTGACAAGCAAGTGCCCAGATACCTGTTTGTGATACTGGAAAATGGTTTGAGCCCCCAGAGTAAGGAGCTTGAAGCCGCGCCCTTTGCCACACTTTTGCTGCAGGGGCTGACAGATTACCGTGCAAACAGCCGCGCAGAAAGCCAACTGGCGGCAAAAGAGCAAGACAAGCCCAAACCAACACCGCAGGAAAAAGCACAGACAGAACTTAATGTCAGCGCCCGTTAGTGAAACGCCTTCAAAGCTCTTACCTCCATAAAACGGCAATAAAGCCATAAGAAAAGAGCCGCTTATCGCGGCTCTTTCAATTTAGCTTGAATACTTCTGTGTTATCAGAATAGGTCGGACGCAAGGGCCATCACACTGTCATCACCACTGACCAGCTGACTCAAGTGGAAATCGGCTTTGGCCAACAACTTGGCAAAGTAGAACTCCTTCAGTTGGCTCTTGACCTCGGCAAAGCCCGGCTCGAGCGTATCGGTTGCAGCAAGTGCCTTATCTGCCATCAACAGCCACAGGTAACCGTAGAGTATGTAACCAAAGGCATCCAAGGCTTCAACCGCCAAGGCGTTAATGAGCGCAGGCTTATCGCCTTTTTGCTCGTTAATAGCGGCAATCGCGCTGGCAAACTGGTCGAAAAGGCTTTCAACACGCTGTTTCTGCTCATTTGATACTTGTTCGAAGCTCGCCATATCGGCCTTGATATCGGCGATAAACTCATTCAGGGTCGCCAAGCGGTCACCTGTGAGCTTGCGTCCCAAAAAGTCAATGGCCTGAATACCATTGGTGCCCTCATAAATCTGGGCGATACGGGTATCACGCACCAACTGTTCTATGCCTGTCTCACGAATATAGCCGTGGCCACCGAATACCTGCTGCGCCAATATGGTGGCGTCCAGACCGCGATCGGTCAGGAACGCCTTGGCAACCGGAGTCAGGAGGCCCACGTAACGACTGGCTTTGACTTTAACCGCTTCATCTTCGGCAAACTTGGCCAGATCCAGCTGTTTACCTGTGAGCATGGCCAAGGCCCTACCCGCTTCTGTCATGGCGCGAATATTCAGCAGCATGCGGCGCACGTCGCCGTGTACCAAAATAGGATCGGAATCGCTGCCGGTTGGTGAGCCGCCGGCAGCAACGCCCTGGAGGCGCTCTTTGGCATAGTCGGCCGCCATTTGATATGCGCCCTGAGCACTACCAAGCCCCTGAATACCTATGGACAGACGTTCATAGTTCATCATGGTGAACATGCACACCAGGCCACGGTTGGGCTCGCCGATAAGGTAACCCTCGGCATCATCAAAATTCATCACACAAGTCGCCGAGCCCTTGAGGCCCATCTTGTGCTCTATGGCACCGACGGTTACACCGTTGGCTTCGCCCAAACTGCCGTCATCGGCCACCTTGAACTTAGGTACCAGGAACAGCGAGATGCCTTTGCTGCCGCTGATTTTGGCCAGCACCAGATGCACCAGGTTCTCAGTCAAGTCCTGATCGCCACCTGTGATGAAAATTTTTGAACCACTGATAAGGAAACTGCCGCTGTCGGTCGGTTCGGCGCGAGTGCGGATATTACGCAGGTCCGAACCTGCCTGAGGCTCTGTCATATCCATGGCGCCGGCCCATTCGCCTGAGTAGAGTTTTGGCAAATATTTGGCCTTGAGCTCCTCACTGCCGTGGGCATGAATACACAGTGCAGCACCTGCGGTCAGTGCGCTGTAAAGTGTAAAGGCGTTACAGGCGCTGTAACCCATTTCATCGACCATGACACCGAGCATTTTCGGCATCCCCATTCCCCCCAGCTCAGGATCGCCGCACAGCCCTACCCAACCACCGGCGGCAAACTCGGCATAGGCCTCTTTATAGCCATCGGGTGTGATCACCTTGGCAGCCTCGAAACTTACTCCTTGTTCATCACCATTGCGGTTTATAGGATGGATAAGGTCGCGACACAGTTTGGCGCCTTCTTCTAGGATGGCAGCGGCAGTATCGAGATCGACCGCATCGGCCATAGCAGGCAATGAAGACCAGGTTTGTTCGGCATCAAAGACGTGCTCAAGCAAAAAGCGCATATCGGTTAACGGAGCTTGGTAGGGATTCATCAGCAGACTCTTTAAACGTTAGATTTAAACACTTGTTTCAATCTAACCCAGATGTCACAGCAATACAATGAGCCAAAGGTAGAATTAGCAAGACAGCGACCACAAAAAACGCCTACCGCCAGCCCATTTACGAGTGGGACTCTTCGACTGCAAAACACCTTTATTCAAGCCATGAAAAAACCGGCCATCAGGCCGGTTTTGTTGACTAAACGCTCTCGCCGCCTTTATTTGGTCCAGCGGTCCATCCAGCCCAGTACCTTGGCGTACCACTGCTCAAGGTTATTGGGGTTGAGGATCCAGTGGTTCTCGTCCGGATAGATCAGCAACTCCGAAGGGATATTGTTGCGCTGCATATAGCTGAACGCCGCCAAACCCTGACCGTAAGGTACCCGGAAGTCTTTCTCACCGTGGATCACCAACATAGGAGTCTTCCAGTTTTCCACATAGTTGGCCGGATTGAACTTCTCATAAAGATCCTTGGCCTGCTCGTAGCTGCCGCCAAACTCATGCTCAGGGAACCAGAGTTCCTCGGTCACATGATACATGGAGCGCATATCAAACAAGCCGGCGTGGTTAACCAGGCATTTGAAACCGTCGTTCCAGTTGCCCTGGATCCAGTTCATCATGTAACCGCCGTAGGAGCCACCGAGGGCACAGGCGTTATCGGCATCTATCCACTTCTGCTGTTTAGCAACCGCAGCCAGACCTTTTTGCAAATCTTCCAAAGGCTTACCGCCCCAATCCAGGCTGATGGAATCGGTAAAGGCCTGACCATAGCCGGTAGAGCCGTGGAAATCCACCATCACCACGGCATATCCGGCACCGGCCCACAGCTGAGGATTCCAGCGGAAGCTGAAACTGTTGCCGAATGAACCTTGTGGGCCGCCGTGTACCAGGAAGGCCACCGGATACTGCTTGCCTTTCTTGAAGTTGGCCGGCTTGAGCCAGTAACCATAAACCTCTTCGTTGTTCCAGCCCTTGAAGCTGAACTGCTCGAACTCACCGAACTTAACCTTGTCCAGCTTGGCCTTGTTGACTTCAGTCAAACGGGTCAGGTTTTGCCCTTCCATGTTGATGGAGTAGAGATCGCCCGGTTCCACCAAAGACTTATGATTGATGATCAAACGATCGCCCGCCAGACCCACCAGGCTGTTACTGCCATCGTTGTAGATGGCGCGCACATCACCAAACTGGGTGTTGATGGCAAATACAGACACCTGCCCCAGATCCTGAGCGGTCACATACAGGGTGTTGTTATCTTTACCAAAGCTCAGCGAGGCCGGGCTTCTGTCCCACATGGGCGCCACTTCCTTGCTCTGACCCGTGACTGTGTCTCTGAGCATGATGCGGTATCTGTCGGCCTCGAATCCGGGCTTTTTCATCGCCAGATAGGCCAGGTAGCGGCCATCGGCGGAAAACACCGGCTGGGCATCCCAGGCCTGGTTATCTTCGGTAAGATTCTTGGCCTTGCCACCTGTGACCGGCACCTGCCAGAGATCGTAGTTGGTGGTCCAGGCCTGATCTTTACTCGGTGCCTTGGCACTGTAGACAATATATTTGCCATCCGGGCTGAATGTCACCTCTTCCATGCCGGAAAATGGCTTGGGTGGAGTTTCGGTATCCAGGCCCTTAGTCACATCCACCGGCTTACCCAGCTTGCCGTTTTCAAGCTGCGCCACAAACAGGTGATTACGGGCATGGTCAGACCAAGTGTCCCAGTGACGCACCATCAACTGATCGTATTCACGACCTGTACTCTTGCGCTCGGCTTCTTTATCAAACTTGGCTTTTGAACATTCCAGGGTGTCGCACTCGGGAAAAACACGAATGCTCATCACTACCTGCTTGCCATCGGCCGATAATTTGTAGCCGTCGATACCCAGAGGCAAATCAGATACGGCCTGGGCTTCGCCACCATCCAGCGGCAAGCGATACAGTTGGCTGCTGCCATCACGGGCGGCGATAAAATAGACTTGCTTGTTGTCGCTGCTGAAGGCCACATCGTGCTCGGTACCCGGTGCAGAAGTCAGCTGCTTGGGAGCCGCATTCTTGTCACTGAGATCCAACAGATAGAGATCTGAGCTGCTGCCATCGTCGGTGACCTTCTTCAGGCCGTAGATAAGCTTGGTGCCGTCATTGGATACAGCGGCAGAATGGAGTTTGTTGAGCTTGACCAGATCCTGGACAGTAAAAGGTGCCTTATCGGCAGCCAGCGCCGGCAGAGCCAGACCTGCGGCCACCAGCGCCATCAATAGTGGGTTGGTTTTCATTATAAATCTTCTTATTGGTTGTTGATTGCAATGCAAAAGGGGCCAACAGGCCCCTCAAGGTTCAGCTTAAGCCTTGGCGTTCTGGATATTCACCTTCCAGATTGCCGGGCCGGTTTCGTGCGCATTCACCCCGTTGGAGTCAACCGCTACAGTAACAGGCATATCCTTGACGTCAAACTCATAGATGGCTTCCATTCCGAGATCTTCAAACGCCACCACGCGAGATTGCTTAATCGCCTTGGACACCAGATAAGCGGCGCCGCCGACGGCCATCAAGTATACCGCCTTGTGCTTGCGGATAGATTCGACTGTGGCCGGACCACGTTCTGCCTTGCCTATCATGCCCATCAACCCTGTCTTATCCAGCATAAGATCGGTAAACTTATCCATACGGGTAGCGGTTGTCGGGCCGGCCGGGCCAACCACTTCATCACCTACCGGGTCGACTGGACCGACGTAATAGATGAATTTACCAGTGAAATCAACTCCTTCTGGCAAGCCTTCACCGCTTTCAATCAGGCTCTGGATCCGTTTGTGAGCCGCATCACGGCCGGTGAGCATCTTACCCGAGAGCAGCAGAGTATCGCCGCTGTTCCAGCTTTCAATCTCTTCCTGGGTAACGGTATCGAGATTGACTCTGCGCACGCTCTCACCCACTTCCCAGGTGATTTCCGGCCAATCATCAAGGCTTGGCGGAGTCAACTCGGCTGGACCGCTGCCATCAAGATGGAAATGCACATGACGGGTGGCGGCACAGTTGGGGATCATCACCACAGGCTTGGAGGCGGCGTGGGTTGGCGCTGTCTTGATTTTAACGTCCAGTACAGTAGTCAAACCACCCAGGCCCTGGGCACCAATGCCTAAGTTGTTGGCGCGCTCGAAAATATCCAAACGCAGCTTCTCTTCCGTGGTTTCGGCGCCGCGCTCCATCAACTCGTGAATATCCACGCTCTCCATCAAGGCTTCCTTGGCAAGCACAGCGGCTTTCTCGGCGGTGCCGCCAATACCTATTCCCAGCATACCCGGTGGACACCAGCCGGCGCCCATGGTTGGCAGTGTCTTCTCAACCCAGGCGGCGATATCGTCAGATGGATTGAGCATCACCATCTTGGCCTTGTTTTCACTGCCGCCGCCCTTGGCGGCAATGGCCACTTCGATATGATCGCCGGGAACCATCTGAATATGCACCACGGAAGGTGTGTTATCGCGGGTATTCTTGCGGCTGCCAGCCGGGTCGGCCACTATTGAAGCCCGCAGCGGGTTATCAGGATTGGTATAAGCGCGGCGCACGCCTTCATCCACCATCTGCTGCACTGTCATATCTGTCTTGTCCCACTGCACGCCCATTCCCAGATAGACATAACAGGTCACAATACCGGTATCCTGGCATAAGGGTCTGTGTCCTTCGGCAGACATGCGCGAGTTGATCAAAATCTGGGCAATTGCATCCTTGGCAGCCTGGCTCTGCTCACGCTCATAGGCGGCGGCCATGGCATCGATAAAATCTTTGGGATGGTAATAGGAGATATATTGCAGGGCATCACTGATGCTGTCGATAAAGTCAGCTTGCTTGATTACAGACATGTTTGGCGCTCCATTAGCCTAAGGATCCGCCCCTTCAGCTCAGGATCAACGCTCAACAGAGATTCAAGCCAAAGCCTTGAATTTCAGGCTCCGCTTGTCGGTTTTGCGACACAAAAATGCTCAAAACGACAGCAAAGCCGTGATACAACGCGTTTTCACCAAGGGCCAGGGGTGGTTTTATTAGTTTTTTGTGGCCGTTATGATACTCTTTCGTTCCTTTTTGGGCTACATCACATTTTCAGATAGGGTCGTTCGATGTACCAGCAGGCTATTTGCCCTCCCGCCATTCGCGTTCTTGACTGGCAACTCTCAACCTTAGAGCTGTTTTCCCACTTCAGCAGTGAGCCTTGGGCCATGCTGCTGGATTCGGCCGATGCCCAGCACAATGACGCCAGATACGACATCATAGTTGCCGAGCCAATAGCCAGACTGGTGACCATGGCTGAAACCACCCAAATCTCTGAGGCGAGCGGCGTACGACGCTCAAGTGACGATCCTTTTGCCTTGCTGCAACAACTGCTGCAACAGTATTTTCCCAATGCCATGCAGGTCAATCTGCCTTTCAGCGGCGGCGCGGTGGGCGCCTTCAGTTACGATCTTGGCCGCAGACTGGAAAAACTGCCAAAACTGGCCGCAGCCGATATCGCTCTGCCGGAGATGAATGTCGGTCTTTATGACTGGGCTCTTATTCGCGATAAGCAATTAGAGTGCTGGCAATTGGTGCATTACCGCGGCGAAAAGGCGCTGACAGCAACCCTGTCGTGGCTAACGTCCAAAGTCACAAACAGCCCCAATAAGCACCTTGACCAGAAAGCGTTCCGACTCAGCGGTGAGTGGCGCTCGCAGCTCAGCCGCGAGCAATATGGCGACAAGTTTGCCAAAGTGCAGCAATATCTTCACAGCGGCGATTGTTATCAGATCAATCTGACCCAAAGATTCCAGGCCGACTATCAAGGTGATGAGTGGCAAGCCTATCGTAAGCTCAGACAAGCCAATGGCGCGCCCTTTTCTGCCTTTATTCGTCTGGAGCATAACTGCATTCTGTCAATCTCACCCGAGCGTTTTATTGCCCTGGATTCCAATCGCCATATTGAAACCAAGCCCATCAAGGGTACCCTGCCCCGAAGTGCCGATGAACAACAAGACAGGGAACTTGCCAAACAGCTGGCGGGGTCGGAAAAAGACAGAGCCGAAAACCTGATGATAGTAGATCTGCTGCGCAACGATATTGGCAAGGTCGCCAGCCCAGGTAGTGTGGCCGTACCGCATCTATTTGCCATAGAAAGCTTTCCGGCGGTGCACCATCTGGTCAGCACAGTGACCGCCGAACTGGCAGCGGGTTATCAGGCCACAGACTTACTGCGGGCCGCCTTCCCCGGCGGCTCTATCACAGGCGCGCCCAAGATCCGCGCCATGGAAATTATTGAAGAGCTGGAACCCAGTCGCCGCTCACTCTACTGCGGCGCCATCGGGTATCTGAGTCAGGATGGCAAAATGGACAGCAGCATCACCATTCGAACCCTGGTTGCCGATTCCGGGCAGCTCTATTGCTGGGCTGGCGGCGGTATAGTGGCCGACTCAGACGTGGATGCCGAATACCAGGAAACCTATGATAAAGTGAGTCGAATACTGCCGCTATTAGCCCCGGAGCCAGACAAGCCTTAACCTGATACTTGTTACTCAAGCTGGTTGAGAGTGCTTTGCGAAGACTGGACAATAATGGCTTTGGTTATTGATTACTTCAATCGACTTCAAGGACGCTATGGATAAAGACGAGCTGTTGACCCGTTTTCAACTCAGAGCTCTGAGTCGATACCATTCTAGCCCTTTGACCCCGGCCAAACTCAGAGCCGCCGCTGTACTTATCGCGTTGGAGCCGGGTTTACAGGGACCGGAGCTTATCCTGACCCAGAGGCCAAAGCATCTTAAGGCTCATCCCGGTCAGGTGAGCTTTCCAGGCGGCAAACTGGAAGCCGAAGATCAGAACCTTATCATGACAGCCCTCAGAGAGGCCGAAGAAGAGATAGGTTTGGCACCGGACAATGTCGAAATCATAGGTCAACTTCCCAATCACCCCACCTTTACCGGCTTTGAGATCACCCCTGTACTTGGCTGGGTAAAGTCACCCTTTGAGGCCAAAATTGACCCGGCCGAAGTGCAGGAGCTGTTTCGGGTGCCGCTGACGTTTTTACTCGAAGAGGAAAATCGTCACACGGCAATGTTCGAGCGCCGCGGCCATTTCTACCCTGTCACCTTTATTCCCTATCGCAGGCACTTTATTTGGGGCGCCACCGCAGCGATTATCGATATGCTCTGTCGGCAACTGCGCTGACAGCAAAACATGAAGGCTTAGATAAAGAAACGCAGATACAAGCCGGCGGCGGTGGATGAGAGCAGCAACAGTGGAATATTGAACCAATAACCCAAACGGCTGTGATGGGCCACATACCAGTTAAAAGCCAGACTGAGGAAACTGATGGCGGCGCAAGCCCAGATGATGTATTCCAATAGCATGGTTTGCTGAGGGTCCCAGTACAAACGCACCGGCGCCCCTTTGCTGAAGAAGTAGCCTACGGCCCTGTCCGGCCTCGCCTTATCGAATACCAGCAGGGCATAAATTGCCAGTGACCAGCCTATAATCGACAGGCTTGCCAACAGATATTGAAAGATTTTCACCTTCTTCATCCGAACTCCTTCCGTCTGAAGGGGATATTACCCCCAGAATACCTTTTTCAGCTTGAGAAAAGCCACCAGCAAGGTAATATAAACCTCCAAATTTTTTCCTGTGTCATCAATATAGTCAGGGATTTGCCTGATTTCTGCTCTCGAACTATTTTCGGGGCCGAGTTGAAGCATAAAACGTTTCATTGGAGAACTAAGCAATAATGAGCATTGCATCTGTCGCATCTGTATTTAAAGGTGAGCATGCGGTCGGTTCACAGGTCACTGTACGTGGCTGGGTTAGAACCCGTCGTGATTCCAAGGCCGGCATCTCGTTTCTTGCCGTCTATGATGGTTCCTGTTTCGATCCTATCCAGGGCGTGGTGCCAAATAGCTTACCCAATTACAATGACGAAGTGCTGAAGCTCACTGCCGGCTGCTCCGTGATTGTCACAGGTGAAGTGGTTGAAAGCCCAGGCGCAGGCCAGGACTTTGAGCTGCAGGTAACTCAAGTGGAAGTCACAGGTTGGGTGGAAGATCCTGATACCTATCCTATGGCGGCCAAGCGCCACTCGGTTGAACACCTGAGGGAACTGGCGCACCTGCGTCCACGTACCAACATCATTGGCGCAGTGGCCCGGGTACGTAACTGCCTGTCACAGGCAATTCACCGTTTCTATCACGAAAACGGCTTTATCTGGGTATCTACCCCACTGATCACCGCCTCCGACTGTGAAGGCGCCGGTGAAATGTTCCGGGTATCGACGCTGGACATGGAAAACCTGCCACGTACCGCCGATGGCAAAGTGAATTACGAAGAAGACTTCTTCGGCAAAGAGGCATTTCTGACCGTATCGGGCCAGCTCAACGGCGAAACCTACGCCTGTGCCCTGTCAAAGATTTACACCTTTGGCCCTACTTTCCGCGCCGAAAACTCCAACACCAGTCGTCACCTGGCCGAGTTTTGGATGGTTGAACCGGAAGTAGCCTTTGCCGATCTGAACGATATTGCCGGTCTGGCGGAAGCCATGCTCAAGTACGCCTTCAAGGCGGTGCTGGAAGAGCGGATGGACGACCTGCAGTTCTTTGCCCAGCGCGTCGATAAAGGCGTGATTGAGCGTCTGGAGAACTTTGTCAGCAGTGACTTTGCCCAGGTGGATTACACAGATGCGGTTGAGATCCTCAAAAACTGCGGTAAGCAGTTTGAGTACGATGTCGAGTGGGGCATAGATCTGCAATCCGAGCATGAGCGTTATCTGGCCGAAGAGCACTTCAAGGCTCCTGTGGTAGTGAAGAACTATCCAAAAGATATCAAGGCCTTCTATATGCGTCTCAACGAAGATGGCAAGACAGTGGCGGCGATGGACGTATTGGCCCCCGGCATTGGTGAAATTATCGGTGGTTCACAGCGTGAAGAGCGTCTGGACGTACTGGATATGCGCCTAGCCGAGATGAATCTCAACAAGGAAGATTACTGGTGGTATAGAGATCTGCGCCGTTACGGCACCGTGCCTCACTCAGGTTTCGGTCTGGGCTTCGAGCGTCTGGTGTCTTACGTTACCGGTGTGTCCAACATCCGCGATGTGATCCCCTTCCCTCGCGCCCCAAGAAGCGCCAACTTCTAACGAACCCTTATCCAAAAAACGCGCCTCAGGGCGCGTTTTTTATTGGCTGAATATCAGTTTAACTACAGATTTTCACGCCGCCTTAAAGGGCTGCACTCTGTCGCAAACCGCGCCGAGCAAAGGTTTGTCGTGAGAGATCACCAGCAAGGTCAATTGCCTGTCACGGGCTATCTGCAACAGTTGTTGCCAAAGCCTTTGCTGACTCACCATATCGAGCTGGGCCGTGATTTCGTCACAGATAAGCAGCCGGGTTTCCGGCACCAGTGCTCTTAGAATATTGAGCCTTTGCAGCTCACCGCCGGAAAGGCCGCCGGGGCGTGATGCCAACCAGCGCCTGAATTCGGACTCGGTCACGCCGAGCATGGGCAAGAAATGAGCATAATCACGCCCTTGCCAACTCTCATTCAATGATTGCGCCAGGGTCAATCTGGGGTTGAACGCCTGCTCCGGCTGCTGGATAACCCACTGAATGGGTGAAGGGCGGCCGCGAACCTGCTTGAGCGCCTGACTGCACTCAAGCTTTCCCGCCGCAAGCGGCATCAAGCCTGTGAGTATCGCTGCCATGGTAGACTTGCCGCAGCCACTGTCACCCCAGATCCCGAGAATTTCGGCGTGATTAATGGCTATATCAGGCAGCTCAATAACCTTACTGCCCCGGTAAGCCAAGCCATCACTAAGCGAGAGCAGCGGCGATAACGATGCAGATGGCAAAGGCACGCTTTCAAGCTCCAAAGCAGAGCCGGACTGAGCCGGTTTTGTTTGCAAAGAATTCAGACTCATGCGCGCCTCCGACAAGGCGAGTTGTTGAAACTCTCCAGGCTGTCACCATGGGGCTTTTGTTGACTAGCAGGTTGACTAGCGGCTTGACTAGCAGATTGGCCAGTGAATTGACTAGCAGACTGGTTATCGAGTCGACTATTAAGTTGACTCTTGAGTTCGCTCTTTAGTTCAGCATCAGCCAAGCGACAGCTGCTTGCAGGCCAGTTTTCCGGCAATGCCGCCAGCAAGGTACGGCTGTAGCCGCCTTCGCACTCACACTTATCTCCCAACTTATGCCCGGCAAGACTCGCCCGCAGACTGGCGCTATCCGTCACCTCGGTGAGCCTGCCGCGGCGCAGCAGATACAGCTCGGCATCCAAGGCCAGCACGGCCCTGAGGTTATGACTGATAACCAGTACCGCCTTTGGGCTGGCGTCTAAACCCAGCCGCAGCTGCAAGGCGCCGCTGGCAAAGTCGTTAAGTAAGGCGTAAAGCTCAGTGGCAGCAAGCTCATCCAGACCGCAACAAGGCTCATCGGCCAGCAATAGATCCGGCGCTTGCAATAGGGCCTGGGCCAATAATACCCGCCGGGCCATACCGCCGGAGAGCATGGGGGGATAAGCCGCCAAGATCTCCGCTGTAATACCCAGTTCGTCATACAAAGCCTGCCGGTAAGGGCGCATGGCGTCATCACAGTACCAGTCAAGCAATTCGCTTATCTTAATGTTGGCGTCCAGCACCTGGGTACTCTGAGCGCAGAGCGCCGTCTTCTGTGGCCGCATCAAACCAGCGCATTGCATGACTATGCCCTTTGGCAAACTGCCCATGATAGCCAGCGCCAGCAAGCTCTTACCGGCGCCGCTCTCCCCCAGCACTGCAGTAACCTGTCCTGGTGTCACCTCAATATTGAGCCCATCCAGCAAGGTTCTGCCACAGTTATCCTTAAGCGTTAAATCTGTCACTTGGGTATGAATGGAAACAACGGGTTTAACATCGCTTGAGGAAAGTAAATCACCCTTAGATCTCAAGGCATTAGTGCCCAGTAACTTAGGCGCCGCCATACCATCTCTGGCAAACTTGATCAGGTTTTCGGCAAGCTTTGACAGCAACAGAACAAAACTCAGCAGCAAGAGCCCGGGGAACAGCGCCAGCCACCATTGACCAAGCAACAGATAACGATTGGCCTCAGCCAGCAGTTCGCCCATGGAGGGCGCGTTGCTGTCGAGGCCAAAGCCAAGAAAGCTCAGCGCCGCGACATGGAGCAAGGCATGCGGAAACAAGTTGAGCCCGCCAATCAGCCACTGCGGCATGATATGAGGCCATAAGTGGCGCATGCGAGAGCTGAGCCTGGAGCCGCCAAACCCCAGCGCCAAACTGACATAGGGCTGGGCCAGGATTTCATCCATTTCCAGTAAGAGTAAACGGGTCAGTCTTGGCCAGTGGCTCAAAGCCAGGGCCGCAATCACCCCATATTCCTGGCCGCCAAAGGCCAGCGCCAGCAAGATCAGCAGCAACAGATGTGGCAGCGACATACAGAGATCGCAACCTAGTAATACAGCGTGGCGCCATCTGGATCCGGTTTGTGCCAACAAGGCCAGCAGCAGTGCCAGCGAGCTGCTGAGCAGTACCGCCAGCGCGCCTATCCACAGACTTTTGAGCATGGCCGCGCCGCTGCGCTCGGCCATATCACGCCCAAGCCAATCCGTTCCCATGGGATGAGTCCAGGATGGCCCCTGACTCTTGGCCAGCAGGTTAAGCTCACTGGCATGGTTGCCAAATAACAAGCATAGTGCCGTCAGCAAGAGAAGTCCGCAAACCGGCCAAATCCAGATGGCGACGCGGCGGGCATCCTTTGCCTGAAGGCTTTTCAAATAGAGCGTTAAACCGCCCATCACGCCTGCACCCCAGCGGCATGAGTTGAACCCCCACTGAGCCTGCCGCGCTGCAATCTGGCGCTGATAAGCTCGGCGGCCAGGTTACCGCAAAACACAAACAGCGCCGAAAACAGGGTAATCCCCATCAGCAAGGGCGCATCGTTGCCGAGTCCGGCCTTGACCAAGGCGCTACCGAGTCCGGGAAAGTTGAACACGGTTTCGGCGAGAATAGAGCCGCCGAAAAGCTCGGCAAAAGAAGCAAAGTGCAGCACTATCGCAGGTTTCAAGCTATTGGCAAAGATATGCTTCTTGAATACCGCAAGACGACCTTTACCATGACTTTGGGCATATCCCACATATTCGTTGTGGTAGAGATCCAGTACCTTTTCCCGGGTGTGCAGCACCAAGGGCGATAGCTGGCTCAGCGTCAGTACAGTCAACGGCAAAGCAAGATGCAACAACATGCTGCCAAGGCTCTGCTCGGTAAAACTCAGCCCAAGCGGCGCAGCGCAGCACACGGGCGTCCAGGCCAGAGTGACAGAGAACAGGCTTATCATTATCATCGCCAACCAAAATGACGGAATGCTCGAAAGCAGCCAGGCAAAGCGTCTCAGCCAGCGATCGCAGAGACTCCCTTCGGTGATGGCACACAGCAGTCCTAGGCCATAACCAAACAGCAGCGCCAATCCCCAGGAGAGCGCCATCAACAGCAGAGACAGCGGCAAGCGCTCGGCAATCACCTCAGAAACGCTCTGGCGAAACACCAGGCTCTGTCCCATATCGCCACTCAGCAGCGCGGAAAAGTAGCTGGTGATCTGCTGCCAGAGTCCGGTGTCCAACCCCAGCTCGCGGATCATCTGGGTGCGCTGGGCATCGGATACCGCCAGCAGGTTACCGCCAAGGTAGTGGATTAAGGGATCGAGCGGCGATAATGACAAGAGCACAAACGCCAACAAACAAGCAAACAGTAACAGCAGCGCAAGCCGTATTGAACGCAGC
The DNA here is from genome assembly GCF_000518445.1 of Shewanella sp. 38A_GOM-205m. Lineage (NCBI taxonomy): Bacteria > Pseudomonadati > Pseudomonadota > Gammaproteobacteria > Alteromonadales > Shewanellaceae > Shewanella > Shewanella sp. 38A_GOM-205m. Next base: position 159,319 of record NZ_JADP01000006.1, read on the forward strand.
AAGGCGCCACGCCAGCAGACTGACGACCACTTTTGAGGCGCTATCGGCTCGCTGGCTGACGCTGGTGATTTCACGGACATTGCCAGCGCCACTGGTTGATATTATTGGTGATCGGCCAGCCATGGCCATGGGGCTCAACCAAGGGCTGCCCAAGGTACAAACACGGATTGGCGGCATACAGATGCTGCAGATTAACCAACCAGCTCCAGGGCACATCCTGGCTTATCTGCTGCTGCGCCTGCTGCCAGAATGCAATTGCGCTATCAACAGAATCTGCCTCGCGAGCCTTTTCCAGCGCCTTATCCACCAGCGGGTTTTGATAGTAGCCTGAATTGAAATAGCCTTTGCCGGCATTGCGACTGTCGTAGATAAGCGCCATCTCATTGGCAGAAAGGCTACCAAAGCCAAAGAGTACCGGCGCCTTATGCATCACTCGATAGATGTTTTCCCAGCTGTCCGCCTTGGGCTCCACCTCGAACCCGGCCATTCTGGCCATCTGGGCACTGGCCAGCGCCAACTGCTCACGTATGCTGTCACCGGCCAGATAGTAGAGCGGGAATGTCAGCCGTCGCCCATTCTTTTCGCGAATGCCGTCTGCTCCCGGTAACCAACCGGCATTGGCCAAGAGTTCAGACGCTTTGAGTAAACGCTGCTTCAAATCCCAGTCGGCCCAACCAGGAACCGCGCCGCCCCATGGCAAGTCATCGGCAATTGACCAGGCAGGTCTTGCATACCCTCCCAGCAAGCCATCGACAAGTTGCTGGCGGTCGATCACCATATCGAAGGCTTGGCGCACCGCCAATTCACTGGTGACAGGGTTATCTTCTGCTCGCATCGGCCAGGCAATGCCGCGGTTATCGACGCTGGTTTGTGACCACAGGCGATAATTGCCCTGCTCCATCAGGGCATCGGCATATCTGGGTGCCAGCGCCGAGAGTTGCAACTGCCCGGTTCTGAGCATGGCAAAGCGGCTGTCTTCGTCGGCAAAGACGATGACCAATTTGTCGAAAAAGGGTTTTTTCAGCAACGGGTTGTCGGGATCGGCACTCTGATATCTGGGGTTGGCTTCCAGGATCAACTGCTGCCCCTTATCCCAGCGGCGCATTTTATAGGGCCCCGAGCCTATGGGATGCTGACCATAATCCGGGCCGTAACTGTCGCTTGGCACTATCGCCAACTCTGCCAAGGTATCGATAAAGCCAATATCAGCCTGCTTGAGGGTGAATTCGACTTGCAGTTCAGACTTTTGCTCCACCCAGGCAAGATTGGACAAGTCCTGCATGCCTGCTCCTTTTCTGGCGAGCTCAAAGATAAAGGCGACATCCTCTGCATTAAGCGGGCTGCCGTCACTGAACACCAGATTGGGCCTCAGGGTTACTGTCCATTTGAGCCTGTCCGGGCTCAGGGTCCAATCACTGGCGAGATCGCCGATAAACTCACCACCGCCGGCGCGGCGCAGCAAGGCTGATTGAATAAGCGGATTATTGTAACGCCCCCAGCCAAGGATGGGGTCAAAGCCACCATCAGGCTCGGCGCCCAGCACCATAACCAAAGGCTTTGGGCTATTGGAAGCATCTACAGAGGAAGGCAATACAGCAAGCAGCGAAGTGCACAATAAAGCGCCCAAACCAAGTAAACGACCAGGCTTTGACAATGGCTGCCCGTGCCATAGAGGAGGCTTGCCTTGATTGCGTTGGGAATTGCTTGAAAGAGATGAAAACAACACCTGAGACTCCCCGAAAATGGTGAAACCCTGCCAGTGACGCTTGTTGATTGGCTGGAGCCTTGGTTTGTTGTTATCACCCAAACCGGTAAAACCGGCTTGTTGTTACTCAATCATAACAAAGGTTAAGGCTGGCAGCCTGGACACGGCCCAAGCCGAATTTGCACGACCGTAAGTTGGATAAGCTGCGATGACCTTGCTCAAAAGTACCTTTTTATTAGAGTCTCTTTATCAAGAAGGTTTGCTCACATACAAGACAGCCGGTGACTGTGCGGGTTATGTGCAACTTCAACTCCGGGTACCATGGGCTTTTGGCTATCAGGATCTGGAGATTACGGTCTGGATCCGGCCAAATATTACGAATAATTTTTTCGTAACACTACTCCCATTCCCCTCGGTGCAACAGCATAAAAAAACGCCAAAAGCAAAAAGTTTGCTTCAGATCACACCCGCCGAGAAGGAAAAAGACATTTTGTGGCAAAGCTTGTGTAAGCTCTATTGATTAAAGGTGTTTTTCAAAGAGACAGCCATGACAGATGAAACCCAACGCTTTACCGTTTCCCTCCCCCAGTCGTTATTTGAAGAGATAGAAACTGACAGCCGCGAGCGTGGCTATCAATCCCGCTCCGAGTATATCCGCGATCTGTTTCGCGACAGGATAGTCGATAAGCAGTGGAACAACAGCGTGGAAGACGTTGTCGGCGTACTGACTCTGGTGTTTGACCATCACCAAAGAGGCCTGACTGAAAAACTGATTGAGATCCAACACCACCATCTGGTGCATGTGCTCTGCAGCACCCATGTCCATATAGATCACCACAGATGTTTGGAAACCATTATCCTCAAAGGGCAAGCCTCTGAGGTGAATAAACTGGTCAATCAAATCGCCGCCCTGAAAGGCGTTAACCTTGCCCGTTTGAGCCGCGCGGGTATCATCTAGTTTCAGCTCTTGGACCTTCTCCAGACACTTTTCCCTAACGCCGGGCAAACCTTCTTGCCCGGCAGAAACGTCAGCGACACTGAAAACCCAATCCTTTCCAGCCGTTAAACCATAAGCCTGACATGGCAGCAACTTGCAACCGAATCTTGCAACGCTGACGGCAAGGCCTGAGTATTACGAATATAAAATTTTTCATACTCATTGTTGAGAATTTGATCTGCCTCAACAAATCCCTTGGCTGAGTTTCTATAATCATCGCCGTATTAATAAGCGATGTAACTTAGCGCACTCATACAAATCACACCTTTTTGAATGCGCGGCAATGGAAAGTTAACCCTGTTAACTGTTGCCAAATCTTCACTCAGTCTTTTTAAGGACTATTGAGATGTTTATAAGTTACTCTTTTAAGCGGGCACTGCCTTGGTTGCCCTTTGGTATTATTGCCGCCAATACACTGCTGGTGCCGGTTGGCCAGGCCGATGAAGCCATGGAGATCATCGCCGTCAACGGCACCCGCTATCAGGATGATTCTGTGTTGGCTCTAAGCCATACAGGCCAGAGTCTGACGGTTATCAGCCGCGACATGATAGTGTCGGCCGGTGCGGTGGACATCAACGAAATCCTCAACCAGTTTGTGCCAGGGCTCTTTGCCAATGGCCGTAATGGCCGCCATACGGATACCGACTACTCGCTTCAGGGCAGTCGCCCTGTGGATATACTCTGGTTACTGGACGGCAACCGCCTCAATAACCGCCTCTATGGCTCCACCTATACCGACAGCATTAACCCCATGATGATAGAACGCATTGAGGTGATCAAAGGCGCTCAGGGTTTGATCTACGGCTCGGATGCCATCGCCGGAGTGGTCAACATCATTACCCGCGACAGTCATGGCGAGCAAGGTGGAGAAGTCAACTTAAGCGCCGATACCCTCACCAGCTATGATCTCGGCGCTTATGTCAGTGGCGGCAGCGATACTCTAAGCTACAGCCTCAGCGGCAGCTCCAGTCAATCGGACGGTTATGCATTCTGGGAAGATGACGAGTACTCGCCGGTCGCCGCAGAGGATAAAGACCGGGGTTATCGCATGATGAATATAGGTGGCAAACTCAATTGGCAACCCTCTGCCCAGCACAAAATCACCCTGTTCGGCCAATACAATAATGGCGTATTGGAGCGGCCTCTGGCCTACAGCGCCATCGTCTCGGAGAACGAGCGCAAACAGACACTGGCCTGGCTCGGCTGGCAATATCAAGCAACGGATAAGCTGAGCCTGGAGACCCGGCTTCACTATCAAAACTGGGACTCCTATTACTCTGAAATTACCCTGGAGCCGGATGGCAGCATGACTATCCCCTACCGGGATGCCTACTGGGGCTTTACCGACAAGGGCGCCAAGGTCAGCGGTCGTTATCAGGCAGATTCGGGGGACAGCTGGCTCGGCGGCATCGAGTGGCAAAGCTATTATGGCGCAGATGAAGTGATGGAGCTGCAAGCGCCCACCGACGATACCAAGGCCGCCTTTTTGCAATACAAGCCGCATTTTTCCGCCCTGCCCGGCACAGTGCTGGCGTTGGGGCTCAGGTATAACCGCCTGGCCAACAATGAAGATAAATGGGTGGCTTCACTGGGACTTGAACAGGAGCTTGGACAAAATTGGCAACTGAAAGCCGCCGTGGGCAATGGTTTTCGGCAACCCACTTCATCTGAGCTCTGGGCCAAGGTCGGTACTCTGGGCAACCCTGAACTTGAGAGTGAAGAGAGTATCAACACCAATCTGACCTTGGTCTATCAAGGCGACTTTACTTTCAGTGTCGAGGCTTACTGGCGCGAAACCGACAACCTGGTGGATAAACGGGAAATCGCCACCAATGTCTGGCAGTACGCCAACCTGGATGGCAAGGTTCGGGGTCAGGGGGTGGATATTCAATACATCATGAACCCGGCACAGGGCTGGCAACTTGAGTTATCCGGCAGTTATAACCGTGCCCGCGAGCGCGGCAAGGATCAGCAGATAGAGCGGATCCCGCAATACATGGGCTTTGCCCGCCTCAGTTGGGATGCCACTGATTCACTGAATCTTTATCTGCAGGGACGTTATGTCGGCGAGTTTACCGATTATGGCCTCAAGGCCGGCGACTATCTGCTGACAGGCATAGGCGCCGACTGGTGGTTGACCGCCAGCCAAAACCAGCAGTTAACACTGCGGATAGATAACCTGTTTGATGAGGACAACACCAGCGCTATTTTCAAACATGGGCACAAGGCCGAGTACCCTATCCCCACTCTGGGCGCACCGCGTACGGCGCAGCTAATCTACCGTTATCTGTTCTGATGTGTTGCCTTCTTTAAAAGCGAGCCGCAGCCACGTTGGAGGCTGCGGCTTTTTCTTTCTGCTCGGCTGATTACTTATTTTTGCTCGACTAACTCTTAGCCAGGCAAAATGATCCGTACATCCAATCCACGTTCGATGCCCGGCTGAATACTCAACTTACCCTTATGCAACTCGACAATTTGAGCACTGATAGACAGGCCAAGACCGGCGCCGGGAACTGACTCATCGGCAATCCGGAAAAAGCGCTCAGTCAACTGCCGACACTGCTCCAATGGCAGGCCGGGCCCTGAGTCCAGCACCTGGATAACCACTTGTTTGCTCTCTTGGCGCCCCTCTTGCCAGCAACTGACTTTGATTGGCTGATCTTTGCCCGAATACTTACAGGCATTTTCCAGCAGGTTTTTCAGCACCAGTTTCATATAGAAGGGATCGACACTGACACTCACCTCTTCCGGCAATTCCAGCTGCCAACTGTAATCGGCAATCAGCGGCAGCAGTTGATCCAGCACTTCCTGCACCATTACCGCCACCGGCGTTTGCGCCACTTCCAGCTCGGACAGGGATTCCACCCGAGACAGCAACAGCAACTGCTCTACCATATGGGTCATCTGGCCAATGCCTGTGTCTATGGCATTGAGGTGCAGCTGCTGCTCGGCCTCAGTCTTGGCCTGTTGCCAGCCCTGACGGTGCAGTTTAATGACCGCCAGCGGGGTTTTGAGTTCATGCGCCGCATCGGCGCTGAAACGCCGCTCCCGCGCCAGATTATCGCTGATGCGGGTGATATAGGTATTGAGCGCGTCCTGCACAGGTACCAACTCTTTGGGCAGTTGCAACGCCAGCGGCCGCATATCCGCAGGGCTGCGGAGTTTGAGCCTGGCCGCCAGGCTCTCCAGCGGTTGCAGCAACCAATAGGAGAGAAACACCATCAGCAACGCCACTGCCGGCACCACCAACGCCGGGCCGATAAAGCTGTTGCCCATGATCTGCTCCACCAGCTCACCGCGCACATCGTCTCTTTGGCCGGTAATGATCCATACGCCCAGCTCATCGGAGAAATAGCTGAGCAGATGCCAAAGCTCACCCTGGTAATAACGCTTGTGGTAACCGCGCTCAAATGGCGCCATGGGCTCAATGTCGCTGTTATCCGACCTTGCCATCAGTTGTTTGGCCGGGGTCCACATCTGATAGGCAAGTTTCAGCTCATAACTCAGCTCAGTGGCATCGGCCTGTTCAGTAAAGGTATTAACCTTGCCCGGGTTTACACTCAGGATCAGTGGGTTTTCCAACATATCCAGGCGATGATCCCGCCCCTGGGCACCATAGAACATCTCCAGCATCTTGGCACTTTGCAGCATCTGGGCATCGAACAGTTCCTCTATCTGGCGGCGAGAGTCCTGGGTGTTGAGGTAACTGCTGATACCTACCGAGAGGCAGATGCCAAGCAGCATCAATGCCATCATCACCAGACGCAGGGATACCCGGCTCATTCTACGGCCACCAAGGTATAGCCTATGCCGCGCACTGTCTTGATAAGCTCATTGGCGGTTTTTTTACGCAGGTGATGAATATGCACCTCAATGGAATTACTGCCGACCTCATCCCAACCATAAGTCAGCTGCTCAAGCTGATTGCGGCTGAGCACCCTGCCACTGGACTGGGCCAGTTCAAGCAGTAATTGATATTCGCGCCGCGACACCTGAATATGATGGCCGCGAAACAGCACCTGATGAGCATCCATATCGATAACCAGTGCCCCCACTTCCAAACGGTTTTGATTCAGACCATGTTGCCGTCTGACAATCGCCTTGATTCTGGCCACCAGCTCCCGCACATCGAAGGGTTTGGCCAGATAGTCATCGGCGCCGAGATCCAAGCAGGCAAGCTTGGTATCAAAGTCGGTGTTGGCGGTCAACACTATGGTCGGGGTATCTATGCCGCGGCGGCGCCATTGGGTCAGTAGTTGGCGGCCATTGCCATCAGGCAAGCCCAAATCCAGCACTATGGCACTGAAGGTTTCATTAATCACAGCCGCCTCGGCTTGTTTGATACTGGTGACGTGATCCACCTGCATATCCAACTTGGCAAGGCTAAGCAATATCCCCTGAGCCAACAACTCATTGTCTTCTATCAGCAATATTCTCATGGGTATAACATCCGGTTTAGGTTGCCCCTATTTCGCAGCAGCGGCGCGCCTGTGTCAAGCTGAAGGCAAGAATCAAGCGGCCCAAAAAAAGCTCAAATGGCAGCATAGTTACAAATACAAAGAGGAGGCTGCTGATTTCGGCAATCGCGCCTCATTGAAGCGGTTATCTGATGACGCTGTACTCCAGCTGCTGCGCCTTGAGAAAATCTTCTGCCGCCGCGCCCTTTAATATGGCGAGGGTCGCCAACATGCCTGCCGTGATGCAGCTCGCGGCCTGAACCGTCACACTACGGGGCGCGCCCTGCACAGGGTAACCGCTACGGGGATCCAGGATATGACCATAGCGGCGCCCCTGATGTTCAATAAAGCGGCGACTGTCACCACTGGTGGCCAATGCGCCCATGTTGAGCGATATCAGCTCCGCTGCCCGGTCAAGATTGGCAGGGTCTTCAATCCCCACCTGCCAACATCTGTTACCACTGACGGCGATATCGCCACCGAGATTGACCAGCACCTCGGTGGTTGAGGCCTGGGTCATGCACAGCCCGGCAACCCTATCGGCGGCATATTCTTTTACCAGGCCGCCGAAGTCCAACGCCATGGCCTCTGGCAGCATAACCCAGGGCGGCTCTGTTATTTCTTGGACGCTTTTGTCTTCGGCCCTGTCATCAAAATGGGGACTGAACTTGAGGTGTTGAAAGCCCACCCGGGACAAGGCATTTTTGATATCAGTCGAGCTCGGCAACGAAGTTTCTGACCTATTTCCCTTTTCAAAACACCAGAGCGCGAGCAGGGGGCCAGCGGTGATATCAAATAAGCCCTCACTAAGTTGCCAGCAACGTTTGGCAAACTGCAGCAACGCCACCGCCTCGCTGTCCAGCATAAAAGGCGCTCCGGCTGAATGATTGAGCCGCCATAGCCAGTTGCCCGCTAAAAAGCGGCTGTACTTCTGCTCAAGCCTTTGGCATTCCGTGATAGCGGCTTGAGTGAGGCTGAGCGCCAAACGCTCGTCACCGCTTGCAATAAGCAGCTCGCAGGGGCTGGCCATAGCGCGAAAACGGCCACGGAAACCAAAGTCGGTACGGCTAAGGCTCATCTCTGGCGCTGAGGAGTGACTCTTGGTCAAAGGCTGCTTCCCTCTACTTTCTGTTGATTAAAAGCGGTAGCTGAGCTGGGCAATCACCGCCCTGAGCCTTGGAAACAGCTGCATATTGCCAAGCTCACCGGGCAATAAGGTGCCGTTGTTTTCACTCTGCTGCTGATAATATTCCAGGCGGTAACTGAGCTCGCGACCCTCGCCGAGCTTATGTCCGAGCTTAACTCCGACCGTATAGGCTTGCAGCTCACCAAGGCGGTGGTCTGCGCTGGCGAATTCAGCTGAATAGCCGGGGATTGAGCCCTCATTCTGGAGCAACAAGGGCCGATAAAAGGATGCCGCACTCTGGCGGTAATAGCGCAGATGCAATTGGCCATAGAAGCCATCAGAGAAATAGTGCCTGAAGTGACTTTCCAGCGTATGGGAATCCAGTTGCCAATCATCAAAAGTGTAGCGCCAGGAAAGATCCAGCACGCCCCTATTGAGCGCTCCCTTGAGCAGCAAAAACAGGCTCTGCTTTTGCCGTGAGTCCGGCCTGGATTCATAAAGGTAACTCTGGGTGACACCCAGATTGTCCACCAGGCTCAGCACCTTGTAGGGGTCTGTCTGGTACCCCTTAACCAGGGAAAAACCATAGTTGCCCTGCAGCAGCCAGCGACGGTTGAGCACCTGGGTAAAACCCAGCAGCAGATCCAGGGTTTGCTTATGATCCGAGCCACCCTCTCTACTGGCCTCAAAGGCTTGTCTGAATGCCGTTTCCGAGTCGTAGTCCACTCTTCTTGCCATGGTTGCAAGCGGCAAAGGTCGGCCGCCGACCGGATCTATGGTATCCAGGCCATAAGCCAACGCCAGGGAAGCGGTACTGTTGTTCTTGTTGAAGCTATGCTCCAGCGCGCCATTGACGCCGAGCGAAGTGTAATCATATTCCCGTGAGCCATAAACGCCGCCGGCCAGCTGCCAGCTATTTTCGAAGAGCTTGTACCAATCGGCACTCAGTTGCAGCCGCTTATCATCAAAGCTGTCATCCAACACCTGCTCACCGGCGGCTATCTGATATTCGCCGTTGCCGGAAGGCCGGGTCAGAGTTTGGCTCTGTTGCTGCATTACGGCGCCCGTGGCTGATGCGCCGCTCAGGCTGTCGAACACCAATTTGATATCCAGGCCGCTGCTATCATCAAATTCGCCTTTGGCCAGCAGTACCCCTTCAAGAGTCGTCACCCTGTCCTGCTCGCCGTAAAACATCAACGCGGCTTCCAACTGCCAATCGGTAGCCTTGTCAGCACTTTTATCCGGGAAGCTGAGGTTATTGTCTGCGGCATACGTCGCACCACTGGCAAGCAGTGAGCTACTGGCCAGTGTCAGCGCTGCGGCAATATTGGTTTCACCCTTTTGCCGCTTCAATTGCATCCGCAGCCTCCTCCGGCGAATGCGCGGCCGCCACTGGCTCCCTCTTTACTGAAGTAGATATGATCGTCCAGCGCCAAGTCCAGCCTTTCGTGTGCCAGCGACATATCCTCTCTCGCCAACTGATCCCGCTCCCAAGGTTCAACCCCGAGTTGAGCACAAGCTGTCAACCCAAGAGTGGCAATAAGCGATAAGCCCAATAAACGAATCCTACGCATCTGTTACTCCTTTAACGCACGCTTGAGTTCAGCCTCATACTGGCTTTGTCGCTCGGTGAAAAAACCAACATGGCTACCGAGCAGTTTTCCATCCCGGTCAAATAGAAAACTTGAGGGCATCCCCTGTAAATCCAGTCTGCGCGCCAGTCGCCCTTCAGGGTCATAAAGCACATCAAAGTCGGCATCCAGTTGCTGGAGAAACTCTCTACCTAATTGGGAGTCAGTGTCCAGATTCACCGCGATTATGGCGAGGTCCGTCTCTCGGTATTTGTGATGCATCTGCTGCATCCAGGGGAACGATTTGCGACATGGCGCACACCACGAGGCCCAGAAGTCCAAATAAATCACCTTACCCTTATAGTCATTGAGGCTGACTTGAGTGCCATCATCACGGCTTAACGCCAGCGCCAATGGGGACTGCAGCGTTTTTGCCTGTCCCAAACCACAAATAAGCAACATGAGTATCACAAATGGCAGTTGCGACAGTTTTTTGACCTTCATCAGTTGGTTCCTCGACGTAAACTTGCAGTCTGTGGCTGTTACTTTAAAAAAACAGCCATAAAACGGATAGATAAGGATTTTAAGTTTGCCAATCAGTAAATCTTAAATGCTCAAAAAGAGATAGTTGGACAATTTGTCCACTATTAACAAAGCCATTTTGATCCCGATCATGTAATGAAAAAGTAAACATATCAAAAATCACACCCAGACAGAAATCTTGATGCATATCAACTTTAATGAGTCAGTTGCGACCTACACTCATAGGCGTGATTTGTGTGAGTTAAAAGCTATTACATTCTTATAAATAAAAGGTTCAACCATGGACACACATGCAGCCCTTTACGAGCAAGGACGGCAACGGCTGGAGAAATTGCGTCAGCTGCCCGCCCGCCAGGACAAATCTTTACAGGAACGTATGCTGGATCACGGCCTGACCCGCCGTGACTTTATGAAGTGGAGTGCATCGGTTACCGCCATGCTGGCGTTGCCCTTGCCCTTCTCCAACCTGGTGGCCGAGGCTGCCGAACTGGCCGATCGGGTACCTCTGATTTGGTTACATCTGGCCGAGTGCACAGGTTGCTCCGAATCTCTGGTGCGTGCCGACACGCCTAATCTGGATTCGTTGATCTTTGATCATATCTCGCTGGAATACCACGAGACCCTGATGGCTGCCGCTGGCTGGCAAGCAGAAGAGAATCTTGAGCACGCCTTGGAAGCTTATAAGGGCAACTACCTGCTGGCGGTTGAAGGGGCAGTGCCAACGGCCAATAACGGCGCCTTCTTAACGGTCGGCTGTAAGGGCCATACCGGGCTTGAAATCATCAAGCATGCCGCCGAAGGCGCTGCCGCGATAATTTCCGTGGGTACTTGCGCCGCCTTCGGTGGAGTTCAAGCCGCCGCGCCCAACCCAACCGGTGCCAAGGGTGTCCATGAAGTGGTCAACAAGACGGTCATCAACCTGGGTGGCTGCCCACCGAGTGAAAAGAATATTGTCGGCACCCTGATGTACTTCATCATGTTCGGCAAGCTCCCTGCCCTGGACATGTTCAATCGGCCCAAGTGGGCCTATGGTGCCAGGGTGCACGACAATTGCGAACGCCGCGGCCGTTTCGACGCCGGTGAATTTGTCGAGGAATTCGGCGATACCGGTGCCAAAGAAGGCTATTGCCTCTACAAGGTAGGCTGTAAGGGCCCTTACACCTACAACAACTGCCCGACCGAGCGCTTCAATCACCATACCAGTTGGCCTGTGCTGGCCGGTCATGGCTGCATGGGCTGCTCTGAGCCCAACTTCTGGGATGATATGGCTGACTTTGAAAAACCTCTTGGCAGACAACTGCTGCATGGCCTGGATGCCACCGCCGATACCATAGGCGCTGTCATTCTCGGTGCCACTGTGGTGGGTATCGGCGCCCATGCGGTTGCCAGTCTGTTTGCCGGTTCGAAGGAGGATTAATCAATGAACCAACGTGTAGTCATAGATCCCATTACCCGTATCGAAGGCCACCTGCGTGTTGAGGTGGAAGTCGATGAAAACAATGTGGTGCAAAAAGCCTGGTCTTCCTCCACCCTGTGGCGCGGTATTGAGGTGATCCTCAAGGGCCGTACGCCTATGGATGTGGGCCTTATCGTGCAGCGGATCTGCGGTGTGTGTACCTATTCCCACTATCGCTGCGGCACCGAAGCGGTGGAAAATGCCCTCGGGATGAAAATTCCGCTCAACGCCCGCTATCTGCGCTCCTTGATGCACACTTCACTGTTTATGCACGACCATATAGTGCATTTCTATCATCTGCATGGTCTGGACTGGGTGGATGTGGTTTCCGCTCTCAGTGCCGATCCCGCCAAGGCGGCTCAAGTAGCACTCAAGTACACAGACAAGCCGATTGCCGCCGGTGAAGGTGAACTCAGGGCCGTTCAGGAGAGAGTCAAAGGCTTTGTCGAAACCGGTAAGCTTGGGCCTTTCGCCAATGCCTATTGGGGTAACGGCACCTATAAATTCACCCCAGAGCAGAACCTGATCGCCCTGTCGCACTACCTTAAGGCATTGGAAGTACAACGAGTCGCGGCAGAGATGATGGCGATTTTCGGCGGCAAGCAGCCTCACCCTCAGTCTCTGGTGGTCGGCGGTGTGACCTCGGTGCGTGACATGTTGAGCCCGGCTAGATTGCAGGAATGGAAACAAAAACATGCCATTGTGGCCGACTTTATTGAACGTGGTTACAAGGCCGATATCGTAATGGCGGCCGAAGCCTTCGGCGGCGAAGCCTCGGTACTGGGCGGCGTTAACATCAAGAGCTTTATGGCTACCAACGACTTTGTCACAGCCGATGGTGAGTATCTGTTTGAACAAGGGGTTATCCTCAAGGGCGACCTGGCCGGTGTCAGCGATATCAACCCGGATCTGATTGCCGAAGACGTCACCCACGCCTGGTATAAGGCCGACAAGCCGCAACACCCTTACGATGGCACCACAATTCCGGATTACACCGGCTTTGTTGAGCGCGATACGGTTTACGGCAAACTGCCAACCCTGGATGGCGACAACAAATACAGTTGGGTGAAATCGCCTCGCTACCAGGGTGAACCTGTGGAAGTGGGCCCACTTGCCTGTATGCTGGTGAACTATGCCAGAGGCAATCAAGTGGTGGTCGATGCCGTCAATGGTTTGCTGCAACGTACCGGCTTGCCGATTGAGGCCCTGTTCACCACCCTTGGCCGCACCGCAGCGCGCATGTTGCAAACCTCGATTGTGGCCAAAGAGGGATTGCGCACCTTCGATGCCCTGCTGACCAATATCCAGAGTGACGACAGCACTTATATCAAGCCTGAACTTGACAGTAACAAGGAATATGTCGGCCACGCCATGCTCGAAGCACCTCGCGGTATGCTCAGTCACTGGATCCGCATCAAAGGGGGACTGGTGGAAAACTATCAGGCCGTGGTGCCCACCACCTGGAACGCAGGCCCCGTGGACGCCAACGGACAGATGGGACCTTATGAGGCATCACTGATAGGCTTAAAGCTCGAAGACCCCACCAAGCCACTGGAAGTGATCCGCATTATTCACTCTTTCGATCCCTGTATGGCCTGCGCCGTACACGTGATGGATTACAAGGGGCAGTCTTTGGGCGAATTCCGTATCGATCCCAATGCCCGCTAAGGAGGAAGCGTCATGGCTACATCGAGTGTTTCCTATAAACAGGAGATAGTATTCAGCGCCGCGATCCGGATATTTCACTGGCTCAGAGCGCTGGCCATTTTGGTACTGGTAGTGACAGGCTTTTATATCGCCTGGCCATTTCTGGTGGCGCCCGAGTCCAGTGATGTGTTGGTGCAAGGCTGGATCCGCTTTGCCCACCTGATCTTCGGCTTTATCCTCTGTGCCATTACCCTGGCCCGAGCTTATCTGTTCTTCTTCAGTAAGAGCGATATTGAGCGGCGCTCGTTTCGGGATGTGATGAGCGTGAAGAGTTGGATAGTTCAGCTCAAGTCCTATCTGTGGATGGGTAAGCTGAACAAGGCCGGTGTCTATGGCCCACTGCAGTTTATGACCTATCTGGCAGTGTCTGTAATGGCTGCGGTGATCTGTATTACCGGCCTGGTACTCTATGCCAACGTCTACCATCAAGGTATGGGCGGCTGGCTGTGGGATATCTCCGGCTGGATCACGGCGCAGATGGGTGGTCTGGCTATGGTCAGGATCTGGCACCACTATCTGACCTGGGCCTTTGTCATCTTCGTGGTTATCCACGTTTATATGGCGGTCTGGACAGGTATCCGCTTCAAACATAACTCAGTGGACTCTATTGTCTCGGGTTATGACTATCACCCGGACAAGCACTAGAGGTCAGATGAAGATATTGCTGCTGGGTATTGGCAATGTCCTGTACGCCGATGAAGGTATCGGCGTACATTTTGTCAATTACCTCAATGAAAACTACCAATTTACTCACCCAAGCGATCAGCTCGATCTCCTCGACGGCGGCACCCTGGCACAGGGGCTTACCCCTATCATCGCCAAGTACGACGCTTTGCTCTTGGTCGATACCGTCAATGCCGCAGGCGCCAAACCCGGCGAAGTCTATTTCTTCGACTTCGATAAGGCTCCCCCTGAAATCGACTGGCAAGGCAGCGCCCATGAAGTGGAAATGCTGCAAACCCTGATTATGATGGAGATGCTTGGCGACAGGCCCCACACCATGGTGCTTGGGATCACCCCAACCGTGATTGAACCCATGACCCTTGGGCTCACACCGCAAATTGCCGCCGCCGTGCCCTTGATGGAAACCACGCTTATCAACTATCTGCAGCACCTTGGCTGGCAATGCCAAAAAACCGGTAACACTGACATAGAAGCCCTTATTCCCCACTCCTATCGCCCAAAGCTGTCTGTAACTGCAACGGTCGATGAAGAAGACAAACTGCCGGAAACATCCCATGAAACTCGTTAGATTCGAATTTGACTGCGCCTCGCAGCAGCCTTGGTATGGGCATTTATGTAACCAATATCTTAATTACGATAAGCTGAATATCACTATCGCCCTGTTGCCGCTGAAATCAGCGGCCAAGCAAAGCGCTGCTGCCGCCCTTGAGCACAATCATCAGGCGCCCAGGATCATCTGGCGATATATTCTCGAAGCCGAGGGAAATCAGAGTGAGCTTGAGCAGCTCGCCGATGAGATTGCAGGTGATTTTCTCTTGAGCACCAGCTTACTGGACTCACGTATTTTACTGGCAGAGGAAAGGCTCGGCGCCGCCACACCATTGGCTTTAGCCGACGTACTTCCCAATGCAGCCACTCGGCCGAGCCTGGCGTTTTGTCAGCACTGCCAGCCACGTTTGGGCGATAACCAACACCCTGATTTTGCCAATATCCGTTTGCCCTGCCCCCACTGTCATGGTGAAGAGGCGGTATTGGCCGAGCCGGAGCTCTGCGCCCTGCAACCAAGCGATATCCGTGCCATGGCCGAGCAACTGCTTGAGGGCAAATCGCTCACGCTTACCGACAGCGGCAATCGGCGCCTAAAACTGAGTCTCAAACAAGATGATATGCCTCAGGACATATCCAACGGCCAAACACTTATCTGCTGTAATCCCAATAGCCTCAACGCCCACTTCCTGCTGAGCGATGCCGAAGTGCTGGCGCTTTCTTCGATGGAAAAACCTGCGCTGCGGTTAAGGCCCTGCTCGCAGCATCCCAGGCTCACACAGCCCCTGTACTCAGTGGCGTTTGCCGATAGCAGACTGCTGCTGATCATCTGCGAGTATTTGCGTATCAAGGGCTGCGACTATCTGTTTGCGGTTGAGTTATCCCAGCCATCCCGTGTAGAGCTATGCTGGATAGCCGGTCACTATCTGCCGCTCTATGCTCACCAGGCGCAGCTGAGTAAGGTAAGCTCAGGCCATGCCTTGCCGGAAACCCTGCACGATGAGGCAAGGTTCGGCAATTCAGTGGCGACCGTCCAAAACCTGGGCAACAAAAAAGAGCCGCAAATTGTATTGAGAGCGGCCACGGAGAATGACGCTAATGTCTGGCAAGTGGCCACAGAGCACGGCGCCGAATGCGCCTTCAACGCGCTTAAGGCCGAATTCTGCGGTATAAAAAAAGCTGCACTGCTCTATTTCAGCGGCTCGAATCCCTCACAAATACGCTATCTGGATAAGGACGGCAAACAAGAGTGCTTCTTTGAACTGACTCAACTGCCCGCCAGCGGCTATGAAATAGTACACGCACTGGAGCAAAGTCCGCAGCGCACTGTGGTGCAAAAATTCAAAAACCAATTCCCCGAGTGTTATAACCGCCTGCTGGATATTGGCAGTCGCGAGCTATCTGTCTTCCCCGGGTTGGATGCACTGTGGGCCGTTATCGCCATCATCAGTGGGCTCGGGCAACAGGGCCAGTCGGCCACAGAGCTTAAAGATGCCTTTATTGCCGCCGCCATGAGTTACAAGGGCGCCAACGCACCGCGAATCGATTACCCCTTGGCCAAAGGCGAAGCGGTGCGCGGCCTTAACTGGTGCAAAACGCTGGGCACTGTCATGAGTTTCCGCCTCGCCGGCGACACAGATGCCGCCAAGCTCTGCTTCGCCGCCCAGGATTCACTGGCCGACTATCTGGCCAACTGGGTCGAGCATCTGGATCTCAGCGTTGGCATAGATTGTGTGTTTCTGGCCGGCAGCGCCATGGTCAACCCGGTTCTGAGCAAGAGAATCGCCATCCGCATCGGCAAAAACTTCCCGCTGGCGGCCAGTCAGCTGCTCGATCTCGACGGCGCCCTGCTCGCCGCCGGCGCACTTTGGCTCAGGCAAAGGAGGCGCTGATGACAGCGCTTGTTGCCCAAAGCTTCAATATCAAAGGCATAGTCCAGGGGGTGGGTTTTCGCCCCTGGATTTTCCTGTTGGCAAAACGCTTTCAGCTCACGGGCCATGTGCTCAACGATGGCCAGGGCGTCAGCATATTGGTGCAAGGTCCGGAGATGGCGCTGGCAGGCTTTCGAGCCGCGCTCGATACCGAGCGCCCGCCGCTGTGCCGCATTGATGAACTCACCGTCAGCCATGCCCAAGTGCAGGACTTGCAAGATTTCACCATAGCGCACAGCAGTGCGGGGCAAGCGGCGGCCATAGTCACTGTGGGCAGCGACAAGAGCAGCTGCGATGCCTGCCTGGCCGAGATACGCGATCCCGATAATCGCCACTTCGGTTACCCCTTCACCAACTGCACCCACTGTGGCCCCAGATACACCATTATCCGCAACCTGCCCTACGACAGACACAATACCGCCATGGCGGGCTTTGCGCTCTGTGATGCCTGTCGCCAAGCCTATGAAGACCCTATGGACAGGCGCTATCACGCCCAGCCGGTCAGTTGCCCAAAATGTGGCCCCGAGCTGACACTGCGTGGCGCAGGCGGCGAAATCCTCGCCAAGAGAGAGCAAGCGCTGGCGCAAACCATTGCCCTTATCGAACAGGGCAAAATCCTCGCTATCAAGGGCCTAGGGGGCTTTCATCTGATCTGTGATGCCGGTAATCATGACGCAGTCACTGAACTTAGGCGCCGCAAGTGCCGCCCGGCCAAGCCGCTGGCACTGATGATGCCCTCAGTCGAGTTCGCCAAACAGTATGCCGAAGGCTCAAGCGCCGAATGGCAACTGCTCAGTAGTCAAGAGCGGCCAATAGTGCTTATGGCCAAGAAGCAACACCAGGCTGACGCTCCGGCACTCAGCAGCGCCATAGCCCCGGATATCGACCGGCTGGGTTTGTTCCTGCCCTATACGCCGCTGCACACCCTGCTGCTCGATGGTCTGCAGCGGCCGCTGGTGGCCACCAGTGCCAACCGCTCCGGCGAACCGATTATCACAGACGGCGACGAGGTGCTGCAGCAACTCGGCAAGCCGCCTCTGGCTGTGGTCGATGCAGTATTGGATCATAACCGCCCCATCATCAACGGTTGTGACGACTCTGTGGTGCAGATGCTGGATGATGAACTGCAAATACTGCGTCTCGCCCGCGGTTATGCACCGCTGAGCCTTCCAAGCAAAAGCTTGGCGAGCATGAACAAAGCAAGCAAGAGCTTGGCGAGTAAGGACTCTGGAGACAACTGCTCCAACAAGCTGCCGTCACTGCTGGCCGTGGGCCCACAACAGAAAAACACCCTGGCGCTCAATATCGGTAATCAGCTCTATCTCAGCCCCCATATCGGCGATCTTTTCAGTGTTGAGGCTGAAGGCTATTTCGAGCGCACTTTGCAGAGTTTCCAGCGCCTGTACCGCTTTGAACCCGAGGCCATCATCCGCGATAAACACCCCGACTACGCCTCCAGCCGCTGGGCCGAGCGGCAAAGTGCTCGGCAGCTTGAGGTGCAACATCACTTCGCCCATCTGCTGGCGGTGATGGCTGCCAATGATTACAGCGGCAAGGTGCTGGGCTTCAGCTTTGATGGCACAGGGCTTGGAGATGACAACCAGCTCTGGGGCGGCGAACTGCTGCTGGCCGACTGTCAGGGCTTTCAGCGCCTGGCAACCCTGAGCCCGATGACACTGCTCGGTGGCGAGCAGGCCATTCGCGAGCCTTGGCGCCTGCTCTATAGCCTGCTGTTGCAAAACCATGGTATTGAAGAGTTGCAGCAATTGGCGGTCTTTGCCGCCGAGCCCGCTGCCAAGCTGGCCAACCTTGGCAAGCTCGCCAGCAGTGGCATAGGTCCAAAGAGCCACTCCATCGGCCGTTTATTCGATGCCGCCGCCGCTATGCTGGCAAACTTGCGACTCAGCCAATATGAAGGCCAAGCCGGGATTATCCTGGAAACCCTTGCCCGCAGAGCCATTGCCGCCGGGAAACAGCAAGGCGCCGAGAAGCTTGGCTTAGAGCTGAAGCTTGAACATGAGCTCGAACCGACAAACACTCGCGCCGAGCTGGTGCTTGGGCAGTGGCAAAGCGCGCCGTTATTTTCGGCGCTGCTGCAAGCCTGGCGCACCGAGCCGGACAGTGAACTGCTGGCGCTGGCCTTTATTCAGGCCATAGGCAAAGGGATTATCGCCGCGGCGCTCAAGGCCCGTGATTGGCTCAAGACCGAAGGAATAGAAGATCTGCCGCTGGTACTGAGCGGCGGCGTGTTTCAAAGCAGGCTTCTCAGTGAATACTGCCACCGGGAACTCGCCCGGCTTGAATTTCACCGCTTGAAACCCGGCCTGGTGCCGGTCAATGATGGCGGTATCGCCCTCGGGCAGCTCTGGTATGGATTACATCAACCCGGGCTCACACAGAGCCTGGTCGAACGTTGAAATTACTGATTGATATCAAGGCATCTGCCGCCAAAGCGGCGCATGCTCAGATTAAGGAACCAAAGGGAGTTCATTATGTGTAAAGATTGCGGATGTTCACTGCCCAGGGGCAACGGCGGGCATCATTCTCACGAGCATGGTCATTCTCACAGTCACGATCACGGCCACTCTCATGGCCATTCCCATGAGCACTCTCACAGCCATTCTCATAGCCACTCTCACAGCCAAGGCACAGTACACACCAACCCACAGCTGAACGACAGCAAGACACTGTCGGTGATCCACAAGATCCTCGACAAAAACGATATCGAAGCCCAACACAACCGTGAACACTTTGAATCCCACGGGGTAATGGCCTTCAATATCATGAGTAGCCCCGGCAGCGGCAAAACCAGCCTGCTGGAGCATCTCGGTGCCTATACAGACAAAAAGTACTGCGTCATTGAAGGCGATCTGGAAACCTCGCGGGATGCCGACCGCCTCAAGGCCAAGGGCATAGAAGCGATTCAGATCCAAACCGGCAGCGCCTGCCACCTGGATGCCTTTATGGTGCACGGTGCCCTGCACCAGCAAGCGCTCGACAACATGGACATCTGCTTTGTCGAGAACGTCGGCAACCTGGTGTGTCCGGCCAGCTATGATGTTGGCACCCACATGAATATTGTGCTGGTTTCCATCCCCGAGGGAGACGACAAGATAGAAAAATATCCTGTGATGTTCCACCGCGCCGATCTGGTGCTGCTGACCAAGTGCGATCTGCTGCCCTACTTTGACTTTGATGTCTCCGAGGCCCGTGCCCAGGTGAGTAAGCTCAACCCCAAGGCCGAGGTATTGGAAGTCTCTACCAAAGATCCCGCCAGTTTGACCCGGGTCGCCCAGTGGCTGGATAAGCAGCTCGCCGCCTTTACCGAGCGCACCAAGGAGGCCCGCTGATGTGTTTGTCTATCCCATCCCAGGTAGTGGAGCTGCACCCCGAAAGCCAGAGCGTTACCGTGGAGACCCTGGGGGTTAAACGCACAGTGAGCAGCCATCTATTGGATGAACCGCTTGCCATTGGTGACTATGTGCTTATCCATATCGGCTTTGTGATGAACAAGATAGATGCCGAATCTGCCGCCGAGAGCCTGGCGCTGTACCGTGAGATAGCGGCCAAACTGGAGGCGGAAGATGGCAGAGCTTGAGCTCAGGCAACTGTACGACGGCTTTCGCTGCCCGGCCACTATCCGTAATCTGGCCGAGGAAATCGCCGCACTGGCTCCCAAGCTGACCGAGCCGCTCAATATCATGGAGGTCTGCGGCGGCCACACCCACACCATAATGAAATATGGTCTGCTGCAGCTGCTGCCGGAAAATATCCATTTCATTCATGGCCCGGGTTGCCCGGTATGTGTCATGCCCAAAGAGCGGATAGATCAGGCCGCCGCCCTCGCCCGTCTCGATGATGTGATACTGGTGACCCTGGGCGATATGATCCGGGTTCCCGGCTCCAAGGGTTCGCTCGCCTCTGTGCGCGCCGAAGGTCATGATATCCGCGCCGTCTATGCTCCGCTCGATGCGCTGAAAATCGCCGCCGATAACCCGGACAAGACCATAGTCTATTTCGCCATCGGCTTTGAAACCTCCACGCCGATGACGGCGGTACTGCTGGAGCAAGCAGAAGCCAAGGGCCTTAGTAACCTCTTGTTTCATATCAACCATGTGCTGGTACCACCGGCAATAGATGCGGTAATGAGCCACCCCGAGACCAAGGTCAACGCCTTTATCGGCCCGGCCCACGTCAGCGTTATCAGCGGCGCCCGCATCTATCGCCCGACGGTGGAACGTTATCACACCCCTGTGGTGGTCTCGGGCTTCGAGCCGGTTGATGTCATGCAATCCATTCTCGCGCTGGTCAAACAGAAAGTCAGCGGCCGCTGTGAACTGGAAAACCAGTATCAACGCGCCGTCAGCGAACAGGGCAATCTATTGGCGCAGCAAAAGGTAGCGCAATTTTTTAAGGTACGCCCCAGTTTTCGTTGGCGCGGCCTTGGCCCCATTGCCGACTCGGCACTGATGCTGAAACCCGAATACAGTCACAGGGATGCCGAACAACGCTTTGCCGAGCGCTTGCCGGTGAAACAGATAGACGATCACAAGGCCTGCCAATGCGGCGATATTCTGCGTGGCATGGCCAATCCCAAGGATTGCAAAGTATTTGGCCGCGGCTGCACCCCGCAAACACCGCTCGGCAGTTGCATGGTCAGCTCTGAAGGCGCCTGCAATGCCTACTACAGATATGCCGGAGTAAACTGATGTCCGATAAACGAGTACAACTGAGCCATGGCGGCGGTGGCCGGGAAATGGCTGAGCTTATCAACAAGCTGTTTTTCGATGCCTTCGACAACCCCATTCTCAGACGCGAAGAAGACGCCGCCTGTTTGCATCTTGGCGGCGATTGCGCCTTTACCACAGACTCATTTACCGTAGCGCCGCTATTCTTCAAAGGTGGCGACATCGGCAAGCTGGCCATTGCCGGCACAGTCAACGACTTAGCTATGATGGGCGCCGAGCCGCAATATTTAAGCTGTGGTTTTATCATAGAGGAAGGCTTTGAAATCAGCCGTCTGAAACAGATAGTCGCCAGCATGGCCGATGCCCTGTCTCAATGCGGAGCCCGCATCGTCTGCGGCGATACCAAGGTAGTGCCCAAAGGCTGCGCCGACGGCATTTTCATCAACACCTCAGGGGTGGGCCGTATTCTCAAGCCGGGCATTTCGGCTCATGCACTAAGAAGCGGCGATGCCATCTTGCTTTCGCGGGACATAGGCCGTCACGGCGCCGCCATCCTGAGTGCCCGAGAAGGGCTGGAGCTGGAGTCTGAACTCAGCTCAGACTGCGCCGTGCTCTGGAATGTGGTGGAGCAACTGATCGCCGCCAATCTGGAGATCCACGCCATGCGTGACGCCACCCGCGGCGGCTTGTCGGCTGTGCTCAACGAGTGGGCCAAGGCCTCTAACAAGGGCATTACCCTCAGAGAAACCGCCATTCCCGTCTGTGATGAGGTACGCGGCGTCTGTGAACTCTACGGTTTTGAGCCCTGGGATCTCGCCAACGAAGGCAGCTTTGTCGTCGCCCTGCCCCGCGAACTCGCCGAAGGCGCGGTCGAAATCATGCGCCGCTTCGGTCATTGCGATCAGGCCTGCATCATAGGCGAAGTAGGCGAACAACATCCGGGTAACGTGGTACTGGAATCGGCCTGGGGCAGTCGCCGTTATTTGGATCTGCCACAGGGCGAGCTATTGCCGAGGATCTGTTGATGCACGAGTACTCTATCGTCAGTGCCCTGATGGAGCAGTGCCAGCAACTCGCCGCCGAGCACGGCGCCAAGGGCATTGCCCGGGTCGCCATCAAGATAGGCGCCATGAGCGGCGTCGAGCCTGAGTTGGTTCGCACCGCCTTCAACACCTTTCGTGAGCACAGCGTCTGCCACGATGCCGTGCTCGATATCGACATAGCGCCGCTGACGCTCTCCTGCAATCAGTGCCAGCAGCAAAGTACCCCAGAGGAACGTACCGTCATCTGCCCCCACTGCCACAGCCAGGATACCCGGGTCATAGACGGTGAAGATATGCTATTGATGCAACTCGAGTTAATCACTGATTAAGCCTGCCCAGACAAAGCGGCACCACTATCTGTGTTGAGCTACACGCTGTAAAACTTAAGGCCAAAGGCTATCGCGTTCGGTAATGCCTTTGGCCATATATCTTTGGCCTTTTCATCACTCCTTCCCCCATTACTGTCTTACCGTCAGTAAAAGCCTTTAGAGTCTCATTTCTAAACCATGGCTGCACTTGCGGCTTGTTTCGCCAAGCCAACTTGGTTATTCTAACGATAATTCAATTAGTTATAAAAACAGCCAATACAGGGATGGCTGGCATCATTTCGCCTTCAGGCAAATTCAGGGACGAAGTCAGTTTCGTGCCCGTGCGGTAGCTATGGCGGATACTTTATGGCGGATAATTATTTTAAGCGCAGACACGACTCCCTTAATCTACGCGATTAAACTCATCCTGTGTTGGCCAATTTAACTTGACCAATACACAACAAACAGCGGGGCTCTGGCTTAACTCATCCGTGAGAAACACGGCAACCGACACTTGCTTTCATAGGGAATCATTATATTTATTGCTATTAAGGAAAGTTTTGAGTATATAGTCGACACCTTAAAAACGTTATTTACTGAATTAGCAAGCAATATATTTAAAGCGCGTATACACCTTTCAACTGCCAAAAGTAGAAATTATGCAATGGTCAAAACTTAAAAAGCGAGTTGAAGAAAATTTTGCTGAATCCATCAAAGGCAGAATTGAAATATTTACAACTTCTTATCGACGACAAGGTGAAATTGCTCGAAGTTGGGTTGTCATTGATGGCAAGCAAGGCATAAGTCTTACTGATTATGAGTCTTGGTCGGAACAAGGGGCATATTTTCATGAGTTAACCCCAACAGATTGCCTGAAACATAAATCAGTAGATGGCTTAGAAAGAACTATGGGGAGTTTATATGAAGCAGGTGAGTTCAGCAGTTATGACTTCAAAATTATATGTTTCGAGTCATTGAGCCTATCCGCTCATGATTGTATTAAATCTGAACATCCGCTATTACGTGTCATAGGTGTTCTTCATCGTAAACTAGGTAAGGCTAAGGTCAATGAAATGCTAAAGGACCCTCATCCAATGGTTGTTTACTTTGCAGATTTTCGTATAAAGGCAGAGGCAGATGACCTTTCCCAATATTTAAAACCATTTCCGGATAACAAGCTAGATACCGCCCTTAAAAACCAGGAAATTCCATGATAGATTTCACCTCTCTACCAGATGAAAACACAAAACGATTTGTCGCCGTACTAAATAAAAAAGTTGATATGGGGCGCCTGTACAATGCCCTGGGTCATATGACGGCCGGACTGGTCGCTGAAGTAAATGACTTAGACAGACTCTGTTTTCTGCAATATCGGGATAAGGAAGAAGGTATTCATCCATCAATATCCCATTATCCATTTATCGTTCTTAAGGCTGACAATTCGAACAAGATCAGAAAAGTCCGTGAAGAACTCCTGCAACGAAATATCCCATTCACTGACTTTACAAGCACCATGATAGTAGGAACATCCGCCGAGCAGGTAAAAGCAACGGCTGAGACATCCGAGCAAGATCTGGAATACTTTGGTATTTGTATGTTCGGCGATACGACTGTGCTTAAAGAGTTTACCGGTAAGTTCAGTTTATTCAAATAGTAGGACAGCAGATACGGAGCGCTATACTACAATCTTCAGATTCTGAGGCAGATAAAATCAATGAATTAGCCGACAACGAGGGCAACTTTCATCGGGAATACTGTGTTTAGATTGCCCTATATGAGGCCGCAAGCGAGAGCATTGAAAACAAAAAGCAATATATTTCTGCTAAGTTTAGTATTGCATCTAAGAGATGAGCCTTCACCCCCCACAACCCGATTGAACCATTTTGGATAGTAATCGATTGCAAATCGATGTTCAAATTCAGATGGCAGGTTAGATATAAACAACCATTTGAAAATCTAATAGTAAAAGATAATAAGATACATTTTTTGGACTGATATTTTCGATAGCGAATCAAGTCCAAATTTATTAAAAGGAAGTAATATAGTGACAGAAGTAAACCAAGAGATATTATGGGATAACGTATATGATGCTAGAACGGCTGTATTCGAAAAGAAATTTGGCCTGTTCCCAGATGAGATCCTTAAACTGGGTCATATGACAGGTGTATGGCCAGGTGGTGGCTTGTTTAAGTCTAAAGCCAGCGAATTGGGTGACGACCTATGGCTTTACACCACTTTTGGTTTAACCAATCCGGATATGCCAACCCAGTACTTGCCCCAAAACATTAATCAAACAGATGGTAACATTGAGCTGACTCTGACAAAGAAAGAAACAGTTCCTGTCTATCCTGAGCGGCCGGGTTATGGATACGAAATTATAGTACTTACCCAAGGTGAGGCAGATTGGCCACTAGGTTTGTTGCAATGGGCCGTCAATGCGGAAATGCTTAACGATGCAGACCTTTTGGGAAGAGTCAAAAAGTACAACGGCCTAACTATTGAAGATGTTATGGTGGGAGACGGCGATTACGTCAATGTACTTATTACCCAGGCACACAGTCCGCTGCCAGGTAGCTTCACATTACCTAATGGTGAAGGCCAACTACTGATAGCGACTGTGATTACTGACGATGAGATGGCCTGGTCAATGAAAAACGGTCGAGACAAGCTGTTAGCCAAACTCCTTGCATCGAACGATAAGCAAGTCAGTGTCATTAACAGACCTTCGGTGTTAAATCCCGCTTCCATTAACTACTCGGACATCGACAATCGAGAACAGGCAGAAGAGCTCGCAGCTCAAGGTATGTTACGAAAAACCTATCTCTTCCCATTGGAGTTTGGTGGTCAGGACGATCCAATGAATGTGGTCTATCTACCAAAGACGGCCTCACTGAGCAAAAAAGTGTTCGATCAACAGGTCATGGAGCTGGCCCAGCAAGGAAACATAAGTAACTACTCGGCCTCACCGAATTATCAAGCAGATAGTTTTATACCGGAAAGTATCGACATTGTAGCTGATGGCGAAGCCGGGATATCAACTAGAATTGAAGTGTGGTAATAGGTAGCTCTGGCTTTATTTGACTCTTGACACAAGTCGGTTAACAGCCCAGCTACCCGCACTGAAAGTAATTAAGGTGTTCTCATTGAGATACATTGAGGACACCTTATTAACAGCCTGTGCTTGTTGTCAGTGTACCTACTGCGAATGAAGCTTGAGCCCCGAGGCGCTTGCAGAAGCACAGATGACTGTATCATTGAAATCCAAAGTTAGAATAATTTAGCATTGCCACCAATAGTTGCCAAGTTAAAGACGCTGCTATATTTCACTATCCATATCTCATAAATAAAAACCATGAATAACGAACAATTAATTTACGCTATAAGAAATAAAGAAGCTGATAAATTAAAGTGCTATAGCTATGATGACATGTGGTACGATGTTATTTCCACGCAAATACCAGCTGACTTTGAGTATTTACTAAACAACTACCCGTTTAAAAACAATGAAGAAAAGAAGGTTATCTTTCTTCAACTATTGATGAGTGATATAGAACATTATTTAAAGGAAGACTGCATTGGAGCATTCCTGAATCATTTCCCCCCTGAACAGCTCAAAGTTGATTTCCCTGAAGGGATACTCACAATAACACAGTATGAGAACAGTTTTTATGTTTTCAAAAAACTCGTTGAGAATAAATTTCCACTAGATCACAACATATTCCTACTTATGGGCTGCCGAAATAATCAGAAAGAGTATCTAGAATTTATCACTCAGCATTTTAATGTAACTGATGAGATCTTGGAGCAAGCGCTAGATCAGATCATAAACTCAGATTATTTTGGTGAATCCAGCACAGATGCAACTCAAATTTACTTGATAAAGTACCTGCTAGAAATGTTGAATGTAAATTGCAATCTACCAGGAACGTCCGACCATGATTGGTTATATCAAGAGTGCTTCGAAAATGTTCCTCCTGCAGCTAAATACTTCTACACTGATGATTTTGATATAGCAATTCTTTATGATCAAGAGTATTGGGAATATATCTCTGAAAATTACCTGGAAGATGAAGACTATGAAAGCCTCTACCTTGCAGCTCTTGATGATATAAAAAACAGTAACCTGGATATAGATTTTGAGCAGATGCAAGCTATATTCATCGATTTGAACATGCCGGCTGCGGCGCAAATATTTTCTCATTAGACAATTGTCAAAGAAGCGCGTTCATATCAGTAAGCAGAGAGCCATTGTTTATTTGGCTCAATTAGACCCATTTTGGAAACGAACTCAACATGAACAACAAGTATAGAGCTCCAGCGAGCAAGTGCAATGGCTTCCCCAAAGGTCTGAAGCTGCTAGTTCCTTTTATGCTCCTTATATCGACTCCCTGTACCAAAGCACATGCCACTGATTGGTATTGCTTCGTGTCTCAAGATGAAGCCCATCCAATATACTTGGCTTTTTCCTTTGGCAATGAAGAGAGCAAAGAGTCCCTGGTTTGGTATAAAAATGGCTCAGATGTCATCAAGCTTGAGCAAACGAGTCTTGAAGGCATAGAAATCACCGAAGGGAGACCCTACGAATATACCTATAAATACCTGGAAAAGGTCGATGGAATGACATCTGGAAACTATACCATTGTTGTTCAAGGGGCAAATTTTTACCGTTTTGAATATAAACCGAAAAATAAAAATAAGGTTTATGAATTCAACATGGACCCTGAATCCCAGTTGGACGATACTTGCGTCTGGCAATGACCCTGCCTTCAGGGTTTCTTTGGCCGTAACAGTAAGTTAATAAAGATAAATCAAGTCAAAGGTTGTGCTTACTAGCTATCCTATCAAGCCAACCTATTGCTGCTGAGATTCTAACCTCTTCTAATGCAACACCAGGAACAACAATAATATCGCTCCGGCACTAAATAGATTGGTTTTCCAGAACGAATCTTTGGCAAGAGTGTGCCTAATCAGTACACCACTCCCCCTCAGCCAACCTGCCCAGCAACCGGCTATCAGTGCTTGTAGCATTAAAATAGTCCCCACCACCATATAGGTCAGATCCAACCAACTCTTGGATGGAAACATGGAAGGCAACAGGAGTAATCCAACAATGCCCGCCAAGGCAGCCCAACTGCAACCCACCAGCAATGCCAACAGAGAAGATAATAAAAATCCCTTTAATCCTTGCATCACACTCTCCTTGTTTTCGATGAAATGGCTTCCCTACCCGTAAACCTTTACTATTTTTTATCTATCCCTATGGTCAGAGTCAAGGTGAGTGACGACGTTAAACCTCAGCACAGTTTGCCCGCCTATGGAAAAGCTGGTCTGAACAATACCTGAAAAAACATCAGAGAAATTACGCTTTGACTCACGCAGTTACTTCAATCCCAGTTGCTGGCGACCAGTTTGATTGAGATAAGGCGCCACGTCACTCAAAGGTAAAAAGAATTCATTTTCGCAGCCGTTACCGCGAGGATATTCCCAGAATCTGAGCCCATCCAGCCCATCCTGGGTTTCCAGAGTTAAGTGGTAATAGCCCTTTGCACCATATTCTGTACTACCACAATCGAACTCGGGATCTTCCTCTTGTTCACCAGTTGGGAACCATTTGGCCTGCAGCCCAGATGGCAACTGATGTGTCTGCTTATCGGGGTCAGTATCGTAAAACCATTGCCAAGGGTGAAAACGCTCACCTGTATTAAGATCAAAATTGGTATAGTTAATCGATATTCCGCTGGCGCCATGCCCTGCGGCCCAACGGTAGAATCTGACACTGAGCCAGGTGTCGTTAGCAAAACTCAGCTCTACACCGGTTTCGTCGCTGAAAGCTGTGCCCATGCGCCCGAGAAAGTCTCTGCGAGTTTCGTAATAGAGTTCAAGCAACTCAGCGCTGGTAAGGCGTTGTTTAAGCCAATGATTGATTTGATTCAGCCCGGCTTGCGCGCCCCGAAGTTCAAGCCCCATCTCACCACCGTAGGTAAGCTCACGAAATTCCAAGGCGTTGTTGAAACTTTGCCAGGCACCGCGCTTTATTTGGGGCCGGGTTTCCAAGGCCTGATTATAGGCTTCGCTGCTGCAGTCTGTTGCGCCATCGGCGGCAGTGACTCGGCTGAGGCTGATAGGTAAGGTTTTATCCCTTTGCGCCAGATACCAAGTACCCTGTAACTGATCATCTTGAAGAGAGAGTCGCCAACGACCGCTGTCATCTTGCTCCTGGAAATGGTTGTCTTTGAATTCCAGGCTGATAGGCGTCAAGTATTTCAAATAATAATAGCTACCTGAATCGCCATATTCGTTAATGCAGGCGCGGATCTGCGTCTTTCCCAAAGTGCCCTGCCATACACCGGCCATAAGCCTGCTTTCTTGCTTGGTCATGCCATCTTGACTGGCATAGGCGCAGGTGCTGGCCATTAACAACGCAGAAGCATAAACAAAGGTTTTGACTGCCATCCCTGTTTCCTTATCCTGATGATCGAAAGCTGGCAGCCTAGGGGATGATTCGATGAAAAGCAATGGCTTGCACCTGGCATTCAAGCAAAATGCGAACCTGGGCAAGCTGCGCACGCTTGGGCTTAACTCCCCATGCTGACAGGCACTCACAAGGTGATAGGCCTTGAAAGTGCCTGCTTCGGACTATTTAGGTTATTGCAGACCGGCCTCGAAAGTGAGGAAAATTTCACTGACTGTCTTATCCGCAAGACGAGTGTCGGCGTTAGGTTGCTCGAATGATGCATGCAACATATAGCGGCCGGCCCTGGGCAGTTCAAAACTCACCTTGCCTTCTTTGTCTGAGGTCAGCGTCAATTCCAGTTTCTGGTTACGGTAAAGCGTGCCTTCTTTCACAATCGCAACTTCCACACCGGCAATCACCTTACCCTGGAAATAGAATTGCAGCTCAGTGGGTTCCTGCTCGACTATGTCAGCCGGATGGGTCAAGGGTTTGAGTTCCAGATATTCCCCTTTTACTTCAAAAGCCTTGTCACTTGGCTTGTTGAGGGTGACATAGGACTCGACTCGTGAGAAATACAGCGCCCCTTCGAGATCGTACGCCCCTTTGGGCATCATCGCCTTGGTGGTTTGCTTGTCAGTACGGCTACGGACGCTGTCTTGCTGGCCCTTGAGCTTATAGCGCGACATATATCTTGGCTGGGTCTCTTTCTCGAATCTGTAGGTGCCGTCTTCGGTCATGCGATAGTCAAACACAGACTTACGGCTGCCGCGGTAGCTTGAGGATGGTCGCTCCTTGGTGCCGGACGGCGTGATGATTTGCACATCTTCAGATCCAAAAGGTTTATCAAACAGGAAGACTTCGTTACTGGCGCTGACATCTGAAGTGATCCACACACCTTTGCCGGGATCGGCAGAGACATTGAACTGGCTGGGCAGTATAAATCTGTCATGGGCCTGCGCCGTTTGTGCCAACAGACAGGCCCCCAGGGCCAACAAGAGTTTGCTTGTTTTCATCATCTTTTACTCCACTAGGTATTGAAGGCTAATCGTGCCGGTTTCTATGGTGGGCGCTATTTCAGCTTTGAAAGGCTTGCCGTCGAGCTGAAATTTGTGTCGTACCAAATCCCGGCCACCGTGCTCACGTACCACCTCCACCAGCAAGGTATATTTACCGTTGGCAACCTGGCCCCCTTGGTCATCTTTGAGGTCCCAGCTGATGGGATACTTGCCCGCAGGCCGTGTTGCCGACGCAATGGCATCGACAAAGTTCATGTCATCCCGCCCGGCCTTGCGCCACCAGCGACGAATGTCTTTCAGCCACTTGTACCCCTCGCCTTCCTGCATAACCCAAAGGCTCAAAGTTCGCACGCTCTGCCCTTTGGCATCTTCCACCCACACGGCTGTGTAAGGCCTGTGGTATTGGCCCGTGGTGATTTCCGGCAGTGTCAGATTAATCTCCAGCGAATCGGCTTGGGCCTGCCCCAGGGTTAAGCTGCTACTCAGTAATACCGCCAAGGACAGAGACAATCTGGTTTTCAAAGGTTTGCCACTCATACATTCTCCATTCACAACACACCAAAGGTAGGGGGTACTAGTTCATGCTTTGCCGTCTGTCACTTTGAACTCAGGGAACAAACAGCAGATAGATAAGGGCACAGGCACTGCTGACACCGGCCATGGCCAGTAAGGATTTTTTCAATCTACGGCTCTGAGGCAACAGCAGGAAAGCACCGGTCAGGGAAAACAGGATGATGAGAATTGAACAAAGATCCAGCAGCCAGACCCACAGGGTGCCACTGTTACGCCCCTTATGCAGATCATTGAGTACTGCGATAAGACCATAATCTATCTGCTCGACATAGGCTTTCCCGTCCAGCAGATCCAGGGTAATGCTCTGATAGCGCCCCGGCCCCTTGTGCACCAGCGCCACTTCATCTTCACTGAACTCGGCACTGTGACCATCCACTCCCCAGTGGCTACTGAGCCAATGCGCAGTGGCTTCGCGCCAATCCGGGTCTTCACTATTCACCGGCAACAAAAATCCCGGCAGGGCTTCTTCCGATGCTAGGCTTTCTCCGCCCTGGCGGATAAACCAATCCGGATGATTGAGAGTGATACCGGTAAAGGCAAAGAACAGCATCAACAGCAGTAGTGCCATGGAAACATAGATATGAACGACGCGGGCGAAATGGAGCGATGACTTGCTGACTCTGAACTTCAATTAAGGTTTCCACATAGCGCAGGCCGCCAGTGGGCTGCCTGTTAATTGACGGTTATTGGCCAATACTAAATAACAATCATTCTTGCCTTAATGCTATTTACCTTATTTACACTGGCCGGCTGTTGCCCAGTCGACATAGCAAACCCGTGCCTCTCCCAAATCACTGAGGAAGTTGAGCCAGTATATTTGATGATCGGCCAGCTTATCGCCCGGGCCTTTGACTTCAAGCCAACTGATGCGCCCTTCGGCGTCAAATAACACAAGATCCGGATGGCCACTGCGGTAATGCTTGAGATCGCCAAGCATACGTTCAAATACCTGAGCGAGCCTGGCGCCGGAAAGTGCCGCCAGCGTCAGTTCCAGCGCCTGTTGCGGCAGGCTTTCCCAGTAAACCCAATCATTTGCCAGTCCTTGCTTTTGCTGAAAATGGCGCCAAATAACAGCGCCGTGCTCCCGAGCGATTTCATCAAGACGCGCCGTGATGGCCTCTTGACGCCGACTAACAAACTCCTCGGTGAACATATCCCGTGGGCTGCGCTGAAATGGATTATCGAATACCGCCTTAACGGGGGCAAAAATAATGTCCCAAAAGGCGAGTCCAAAGAGGCCACAAAGCAAGGCATTCTCGAGAAAAAACGCCCGGTAACCGAGCGCTTCAAAGTGCGCAGCGACACGCATTTCAACTCGTTCACCATTGGGAGTGAGTTGCAGAGCTATCGCTGGCAGCGCACCCAGTCTACCCGGTACATTTTCTTTCAGCGCTTGCAGTCTTAACATCAAAGAATCAAGCGCCAAGGAATCAGGCGCTTCACTATGGCCTGATGGTGAGGCAAACTTGCTGTCTTTGCCATTTGGCAATTTTTTAAGCAGGCGTTTGCCAATACGTTCTATGATTTGCCACTGACTCTCATTACCGGCAAGGTCGCAAAGGTGCAGCAGCGCATGAGTCAGAGCCCGCCACTGAGCCTGTTTTTCCAGGCAGCGGCACAGGCGTTCCCTTGCTAGCCAATGTTCGCACTGCGAATAGACACTGATGGCAAGAGTAGTTTGCCCTTGCCTTTCGGCTTCGCGGCCTATCAGAGTCAGTAGTTTTTGCCGGCGCCGCTCGAGTAAGGGGTTAGCCTCGGGCATCGCTGAAATGGCATTAAGCTGTTCAAGCAGCAATGGAATATCCAGCGGCTGTTTGGCTAGTATCGCCTCTTCTATCTGCTGACTCATATGGCCAAATGCCAACGCGGCGTTAAGCTGCTCTGGGCTGTCATAGGCGCGGTGGGCCTTGTCCAGCACAGTGACTTCAAAGCGCTGCAAGCCCAGATCGCTGAGCACAAACTGGCTCAGATCCTGATAACGGTTGCCAAAATAGAGCAGCAATAGGCCATCGAGAAGCCGCTGGCATTTAAGCTCAATCCATTCTATGCCCAGCTCAGAGTTCAGTTCGCCAATCAATAACTGTGAGTCTTGGGGCCCGAGCGCCAGCAAGGTACGTTTCAGCGTCTCCTTTGAGGCACCATTTATGCTTTTACCTAGATGCTGCGCAATATCGACCAGCCCCCCAAGACTATTCTCGCCCTCCGAGGCTCGACTCTGTTGCAGTTTGAGAAGCGCCCGGCGCAGCTCTGTGAGGGTGACCCCTTTGAGCCAGGTTTCAGTATTTGGCAATGATGAAGTGCTAATGAGCTCCGCTTGCTCAAGCCCCTTTATCGCTGGCTCCAGGCCCCCTATTTCCGGGTAGTTAAGCTTATCGGTGCGAAACCACTCGCCCTTGCGGGACAAGAGACGCACCAGCAACATCCGCGAAGGCTTGGTGCAGGCAAGGTACGCCGCGCGTAACCTGGCAAGCTCGCTTGGCAAAATATCCAGATAGCGGCGGCTACCCTCCAGCAAGAGTTCAAAATTGCTCAGGTAATAATCGCTTGCAAGTTCAAGAGTGGCCGGTTTCACTAAGGTTTTTGCCGCTAAGGTTTCTGCCATTAGGGAGCTTCGCCTGATTTCACGGTTTTCAGTTGTTCAACCGGCATGGGGCGGGCGAAATAGTATCCCTGCAGCAGGAATATACCGCGCTTTTTGAGGTACTCCACCTGCTCCGCCGTCTCCACGCCTTCGACTATCATCTCAAGCTCTGACTCCATACCAAAGGCGATAATGGCATCCAGCACACCACGCTTGAGATCATTGGTGCCTATGGTATCGGTAAACATCTTATCTATCTTGATGCTGTCGATCCCCAAGGCTTGAATATACTTAAAGCCGCCATATCCGGTGCCGAAGTCATCAATTTTAAAGCTGTATCCCCTCTCTGTCAGCCTGGCGATTTCCTGCTTGGCGGCGTCAATGTCGGCAATGGGCAAGCGTTCGGTGATCTCAAATTTAAGTCTGTCCGGCTCCGGCCAATTATGCTGTTGCAGCACACGACTGACATGAGCCTGCTCCAGATGTTCTGCCACCAGGTTGATACTTACCCAAGTGCCGCTCTCAAGCTCCGGCAGTTGTTGCAGTACCTGCTGCAGCAAAGATTCGGTAATGGGAATGATCAGGCCACAGGCTTCGGCATGCTCTACAAAGGCGGCCGGGGGGATAAACTCCTTGCCCTTCTTCCAGCGCACCAGGACTTCATAACCGACAATTTTGCCCTGATTAATATCGACTATGGGTTGATAGAAAGGGATAAACTCCTGCCGGGCAATTCCCCTTTGGAGCATACTCTTGAGCGAACTGTGGTAACTCAGATAAAGCCAATAAGCCCCGGCCAGCAGCACTCCGAGCAAAATGCTCAAGGGTAAACCGTAAACCAAGATCTTTTCTCTGGCGTAATCATCGAGTTTCTTTCCAAACCAGAGTTTTTGCTCCACCTGATGCTGCGTGTCCATCACACTGAGAAAATGCACATGGGATTCTTTGGGTACCGAGGGATTGCCGCGCTCAAATACCAGCCCTTCGGAGCCTGGAGCATGATGCAGAAACTCTATGTAAAAACAATCGCGGCAGGGAAGATTGATAATTTCACGGATCCAACTGCTGTCCAAAATCCAGTAAGCGGTATTGCCATTACTTCTGAAATAAACCAAGAGTTCCTGCTCGGTGTCATGCATGGCACCTGTAGTGGTTAGGCCAAAGCCCTGCCCTATGGGGGTGTCACTGGGAAGATCCGGCAATAGTAAATCCGAGCCAAGCGAACTGCAGCCCATGCCGGTTTTGGTTTTTATCCCCATCACCCGAAAATAGCGATTATAGTTTTCAGGTGCCCGCAATAATTTTGCGTCTTGCGGGCCACAATCAAAATGAAACTCAGGTACTTGATGGAGAATAATGTCATTGATGGAACGCTGTCTCTGGCTAAGATACTCTTCCATGAGTTTGAACTGATTTTTGACTATTACTGAGGTCACTGGCCTTAGCAATAACTCCGATGACAACAGCAAGAGAACTATAGGTAACAGCAACAGCAGCAAAACCCGTTTGTTCTCGGATACAGCCTTCATGATTATCGTCCTTGTAGAATGTCACTTCCCTTATACCCAGCCAGAGCGCCAGATACAATGACACAGGCAGCAAATACCCTATTCTACGGCAAAACCTTTTGCAGCCTGAGTAGGCAAAAACGGCCTTGGGCAATTTAGGTAAGCCACTGAAATTTATTGATTGACTCTTGTCTCTATCTCAACCTTTGGTTAACTTGGGCGCCTTTGAGTTTGGCATGCCTTTGTGCGCCAAGCCGAACATTTCAGCGACTAAGACTTTATTATTCGGAGCAGAAAATGAATGAAAATGTCATTCAGGCAATCCTGGTGTTTGCCGCATTTGTGGTAGTCAGCCTGATTATCGACCGTTTCCTGAAACAAGTGGCCGCCCGCTTTGACTCGGCGGCCAGCGAATCGTTTCGCTTGATCTCCAACTCCCAGCGCGTGGTACTGATATTTATTGGTGCCGTCTTGGCTTTATCCAAGTTGGGCTTTGATGTTGGCGCCTTGGTTGCCGGACTCGGGCTCACCGGCTTTGCTCTGGGTTTTGCCCTCAAAGACGCCATATCCAACCTGATTGCCGGCATTATGATAGTGCTCTATAAACCAATAAAGCTGGGCAATAAAATCGATATTACCGGCTCCAAGGGGACAGTGGTGGATCTCAACCTGCGTTATATCACGGTAAAGGATGAAGGCGTGACACATCTGGTGCCCAACTCTTTGTTCCTCAACAATAAAGTTTCCATTATTGATGAGGATAAGCAATGACGGTGCAGCTTTGGGATAAGGTTGCCAACCAGGTCAATTTCAATCTGGAAATCGATGTGCAGCGCTTCTGCCAGTTGGTGAAACCCGATGCCAGAATACTGGACTTTGGATGCGGTTATGGCCGGATAACCAAGCAGCTGAAACAGTTAGGCTATCCTGAGGTGCTGGGGGTCGATCCCTCAGCCGCCATGATAAAGCGCGGCCTCAGTCTGTACCCGGACATCGATTTAATTCAGCTGCCACAACTTCCATTGCCTTTTGCCGATGAAACATTCGATGTGGTGCTGAGCTGCGCCGTTTTAACCTGCATGCCATCTGAAATGGCGCAAAAAGCCGCCATATTGGAGCTTAAACGCGTGCTTAAGCCTGGAGGCTTGTTCCACCTGAGTGAGTTTTGCGCCCCCATGACGAAACGTTTCACCTCAGGGCTGGGTACTCCTATGTGTTACCACACGCCCATGCAGTTGCAGGAGCTGCTGGAAGACTTTGTCGACCTGGAGGATGAAGTCACGGCCTGTAGAACTTTGGCCGGCGATCCGGCTCAATGCTATCGAGCCTTTGCCAGAAAACCGCAGCAGGCTTTAGCTCAATTACGATAAATAGTCTGGATCAGATGAAAACCAAACTGGGTTTTGACCGGGCCATGCACTTCGAGCACCGGCTTTTTGAACACCACTTGATCGAACGCCTTGACCATCTGCCCAGGGCCAAACTCCCCGAGATCGCCGCCGCGTTTTTTTGAAGGACACTGAGAGTATTGTTTCGCCAGCTTGCCAAAATCTTCCCCTTTGGCGATACGGGCCTTGAGTTTTTCCGCCTCTTCACGGGTTTTAACCAAAATGTGTCTGGCGCAAGCTCTGGCCATGGGGTGTTTCTCCTGGGTCTATAGGGGTAAATTCGCGGCCGGTATTTTAGCAAACAATCTGTGTTTTATCTGCAATCACTCTCTCTAATCCCCCTCATTCATCACTCTCACTAATGAGATGGTCATGGCGGCGATGCAGGCTTTATCATCAAACTTGATAATTGAATCGCCCACTATCTCTTCAGCTAATGATGGGCTGTCCGCTGGGTAAGTACCGCCTTGCATCTTGGGGAGCCCCCATAAAGACGATAGAATGTTTCGCCGGGCGCTCACCTAAAAATCAGAGGCCCGGCTTTTAAATTCGCGGTGATTTAATGGCAAGCTTTCAGATGGCGGCCAGTCTCACCCACATTAAGGAATATCTATGTGGCATCAGCAACAACTGACCTTAAACGCCAAGCGGCGCGGTTTTCATTTAATAAGCGATGATATTGCCAAGGCTCTTGATGATATGCCTTACGTCAGTTGCGGCCTGTTGCACCTGCAACTACTGCACACCTCTGCCTCGCTGACGCTCAACGAAAACGCCGATCCCACAGTGCGGCAGGATTTTGAGGCCTGGTTCAATCGCGCAGTGGCCGAAGATACCCCTTACTTTCGCCACACCTATGAGGGCGCCGATGATATGCCGGCCCATATTAAATCCA
This sequence comes from Shewanella sp. 38A_GOM-205m, assembly GCF_000518445.1. Taxonomy (NCBI): domain Bacteria; kingdom Pseudomonadati; phylum Pseudomonadota; class Gammaproteobacteria; order Alteromonadales; family Shewanellaceae; genus Shewanella; species Shewanella sp. 38A_GOM-205m. The sequence continues at coordinate 196,496 of NZ_JADP01000006.1, forward strand.
GCCTGCTGGGCACCAGTTTGCTGCTGCCTGTCAGCGCCGGACAGCTGGCACTGGGCACATGGCAAGGGATCTATCTTGGCGAGCACAGAGACAATGGCGGTCGGCGCCGCCTGCTGTTGACCCTGCAGGGGGAATAAAGCGGCAATACTTGGCAAACCGGTAAGAGTGAGCGGCACTGTTTTTGTTGAGATGCTTTTGTTGAGATGCTTTTTGAAGCGGGTGTGAAACCGCCTGTTTAAGTCAATATGACTCAAACAGGCCTGATTGTTACTCGGCTATCCGCTCAAGCCTTGCCAGATAGAAGCCATCGAAACCGGTTTTGGCCGGGCTGATGGTTTCCTCATCGAGTAAGCGGAAATGGCTTTGCTGCTTCAGAAAACGCGCTACCTGCTGCTCGTTTTCCTGCGGCATGATCGAGCAAGTGGCGTAAACCAGGATCCCGCCCACCTTCACCATGCGGCTGTAACTGCCGAGAATATGCTCCTGCAGTTCCATCAGCACCGGCAAGCGCTCAGGGGTATCACGCCATTTGGTGTCCGGGTTGCGTTTCAGCACCCCAAGCCCTGAGCAAGGCACATCCAAAAGTACCCTGTCGGCACTGAGTTTCAAACGTTTGATGGTCTTGCTGGATGCAATAAGCCGGGTTTCCACATTGTGGGCGCCGGCGCGGCGAGCCCGCTGTTTGAGGTTATCCAGCTTCCACTGCTCAACATCCATCGCCAGCAGTCGTCCCTTGCCCTGCATTTTGGCGGCCAGGTGCAGCGTCTTGCCGCCGGCACCGGCGCAGGCATCAATGACCCGCATCCCTGGTTCAACCCCAAGAGCTTCGGCGACATGTTGCGAGCCGGCATCCTGCTGCTCGAACCAGCCCGACTTGAAGCATTCGGTGCGAAACAGCGCTGAATCTGAAATCACTTCAAGAGCGCTGGCAACCTCGGGGACTTCACAAGTCTCGACCCCTTCCTTGGCAAGACGAGCCTTGAGTTCTTCCCGGCTGCACTTAAGCAAATTGGTGCGTAGATAACGTTTGGGGGCCTGAGTCAAGGCATGGCGCTCGGCCGGCCAGTTATCGCCCAGTTGTTCACTCCCTAGCGCTTCGAGCCACTGTGGGCAACCATCGAGCAGCGCAGGCATAGCCTGGGCCTCAGCCATCCGCTGCTCAAGCAGCTCACTGTCCATCTGCAGCGCGTAGCGCATTTTCGGCAGCTCAAGGCCATTGGCCATATGCCAGGCGTTGATGAGTCTCGTGCCTTCACGCTCAATTTGATCCGCTGCAACATCGGCCAGAAAGCTGTAATAACTTAAACGGCGCAAAATATCACCGGTGACCAGAGCAATTCTGGCTTGCTCCCAAGGCTTGAGGCGCTCAGGTGCAAACTGCTTTGAGTAGGCGCGATCCAGCGGCGCACCTTGGGTCAGTACCTGATTGAGAATCGCAATGACCAGCTCACTGGCGTGTTCGCTAAGCGGGGAGTTAAGCATATTTGGGCCTCGGGATGGAAAACCGCTGGATCATAGGAGTTCGCCCCCAGCTCTGCAAGGGGCTTGAGTGGCTTTGGCGGGATTAATCGGTTTTTAACTGAAAGTTTGCTGTATTTGCGCACCGTCTGTAGCGCTCCCCTAGGGCGAGGTAAAAAAGCCAGCTCAATTAAGCACGCTGCGAATTTTCTTCAGCAAGGTGTCGGCATTGGTGGGTTTGATAATGTAATCCTCTGCGCCCAACAATAGGGAGTTTTGGAAATGATCCACATCGGCATAGCTGGTGAGCATGATCAGCGGGATTTCCTGCAGCATGGGGGTTTTCTTGCAGACTTTGAGGGTTTCAATGCCGTCAAGTATCGGCATGTCTATGTCCAATAAGATGAGATCCGGCTTGAGGATCTTGGCCTTTAACAGCACTTCTACCCCATTGGTGGCCCTCTCAGCCCGATAACCATGCTGTTCCAGGATAGTAACTATGATTTTCAACACCACATCCTGATCGTCGGCCACCACTATGGTAGCCTTCTTGCCGCTGTCTTTTTTCTCCAATGCCGCCTTTTGCTGCAGCATCTGGTTTGAGAGCTCGTTGAACAATGACTCGCTCTTTTCCTTGAGGCGATTGAGTTGCGGGTTGATGGAGTAACGTTTCAGCTCCTCAATAAACTTGTTGATCTCTTCATCCGGCAGCGAGTGAAATACCCGCCTGAAAGCCTGCATGAAAGCACTTTCAGAGATGGAACTGAGTATTCCGTCAACATCTTGCATTATGCTGGTGATCAGCGACGACTGTTGCTTGCTGGCCACTTTGACTGACTCGTTGAGTCCTTCCAGGCAATCGGCAGTGTTTTGCAGCTCATACTGCATATCCAGATCCTGTTGATCGAAACGCTTGAGCTCGGATTTAAGCGCTATGATCTCAAGCAACTTGTATAAGGTGAGGATGATTTTATTATTGTCATAGATGGGCCGAATGGTGTCGTAACTGTCAAAAGCTTCGCGGCGACACAGTTCAAACGCCTGAGCCCGACAACTTTTTTCACACAACAACATACTCGCCTGTGGCACTGTTCTCAGGGCATTGAAGTGTTCATTGCCCTGAAGAAAACGCTTCAGACTCTCGGCATGGGCCACATCCTGAAAACAATAGACCAATAGCATTCGGGTATGTTTCTCTTTTGAAAGGCTCGCCAGTTCCTTGTTCTCCACCCGGATATCCACTCTGAGAACCCGCTCGAAGTAGACATTGACTATGGCTTCCACGGGCTCGACCAGATCCTGATCATCAAAAAACAGTATCAGGCTAGTTACGCTGTCTCTCATCCTTGTTCTCCCGACATACAGGCATTCAGGCCTGGGTAGCTTGTGATTGCGGCATGGCCCGCTTGACCAACGCCGCCTCGTGCTCAATCTGCTGGCGATATTGTGTTGAAGATGTCAGTTGCCCTTCGGCGGCCTGTTGCTCCAACTCGGCAAACAGTTTGCCAAGACGCACTGCGCCGGATGAGTTGGCGGCGCCCTTGAGCGCGTGAGCCCGGCGTTTCAGCTCCTGGGCTTCCAGGCTATCCAGCGCCTCAAACAGCGGCGGCAGTTCCCGCTCAAGTGAAGTAAGAAAGTACTGCACTATGGATTGGATTATCTCGTCATCCTCTGTCCCCAAGATCTCAGCTAACTTGTTGAGATCCAAAGGCGCCTCGGCATGAGCCGAGGGAGACTCGCCGATCATTTCATTCTGGCGGAACTGATTTTGGCCATGCCAGGCCAATAGTTTGCTTTTGAGGGACTTGAATTCCACCGGCTTGGCCAGGTAATCATCCATGCCAGCCGACAGGCAATTTTGCAGTTCGCCGGACATGGCATCTGCAGTGACGGCGATGATCAGGGTATGAGGCAAGTCCTGCTCTTGTTCAAGGCGGCGAATTTCGGCTGTCAGTTCAAAGCCGTCCATTCCAGGCATATGGCAATCGGTAAGCAGCACACTAAAGCCGCCACTCTGCCACATCTTCAGTGCTTCGAGGCCATCTTCTGCCAATTCAAAACGGCAACCCAGCTTCTTCAACTGTAATGAGATCACTTCTCTGTTGGTCTGGTGATCTTCGGCCACCAAGATGGTAAAACCGGCGTCGGTCGCAATATCTGTCTCTGAGACGCTACGGCCAATCCGCGTGGTTTCACCGGGAGCAAACATTTGCCATAACGCTGGATTCTGCCCGCTCAGCATCGCCAGAGCCGCAAGCACAGCCGTGGGTTTGAGGGGATGACAAGAAAGCATACAGACCCGCATATCCGCTTCAACCTTAGAGGTAATCGAGTCTTCATCGAGTAATAACAAGGCACATGGCAGCCCCTTTTCCCCCCGATTGCGATACTGTTTGTAAGCTTGGTAACTGTCGCTGATAAGCAGCTCGGATTCTGCCAAGCAGGCTTGTTCAAATAGGCTGCCTTCCAGTTGCCCGGAATCGAGGCACTGATACTCCAGTTCGAGTTGTTCAACAAGATGCAACACGGCCACCAGATGTTGTTTGTTGTCGATACAGATAAGCAGTTTGATATTAAGCTCGCTGTAGCGCTGCAGCTCGGTTTCCCGGTATTCATCGGCCGCTTCACAGGGAAGACGGAGCCTGAAGGTACTGCCGGCATCCGGTTGGCTTTCCACCTCTATTTTGCCGCCCATCAAATCGACAAAAGACTTGGTGATACTGAGCCCAAGTCCCGTTCCGCCATATTTACGGGTGGTTGAAGAATCTGCTTGGGTAAAGGGCTCAAATAATTGTCTGAGCTGGGCCTTGGTCATTCCAACCCCATTGTCTATCACCTCGAGGATCATCTCACTGTGGTTGTCATGGCTTTGACGACACTCAGTTCGCAACATAACCAGTCCCTGGCGGCGATTGCTGTGGGTAAACTTGATGGCGTTGCCCACCAAATTGAGCACTATCTGGCGGATCCGCACAGGATCCAGGCGGATAAACGCCGGAAGATTCAGGTCCGGCAGAATATTGAGAAACACGTTCTTGCTGGCGGCATTGAACCAGAGCACTTCTATGGTCTTCTCCAGAATAGACAGCAAGGAGACAGATTCTATCTCCAGTTCCATCTTGCCGGCTTCTATCTTGGAGAAGTCGAGAATGTCGTTGATGATCTCCAGCAGCGAGAAAGCCGAATCCCGGATGGTGCCTATCATCCGCTGCTGCTCGGCACTGAGACCGGTATCGCGCAGCAAATCTATCATGCCCACGACACCATTCATGGGAGTGCGGATCTCATGGCTCATCACCGCCAGAAAGCGGGACTTGGCCTGGCTCGCCTGATTGGCTTCGGCGCTCTCTCTCGCCAGTGACTGCTGCAGCGCTTTTTCATCGCTAATGTCCTGATTAATACCGAAGAGTTTCACCGCCACACCGTTGCGACGTATGGTGTCACCGGCAGCCTTAACCCAATGGGTCGCCCCGGTGCGCTGATTGATAACCCGAAACTCGGCCCGAAACGGCACCTTGTGATTGATGCAGGCGTTGACATTCGCCTCGGCGTCGGCGATATCTTCGGGATGTACCCGGGCACGCCAATCTCTGAAGGTCAGTTTCTCTGAATTCAGGCCATAGATGCTGCGCATCCTGTTATCCCAGATAAGCTCTCCGGACTCTATGTCCCAGGACCAGTTACCTATTCCACCTGCCTCGGAAGCTAGATCCCGCCCCTTAAGCAACTCCTCCCTTTGTTGCTTGGCCTCCATCAAACCGATTTCAAACTGCTTGCGCTGACTGATATCCTCAAACGCCATTAAAAAATATCTGGGCTGCTCGTGGCTGTCGCGGATGAGGCACACGGAAACATTCAACCAAAGGACACTGTCATCAAGGCGCAAATAGCGTTTTTCATCGCCGTGAAACTTAAGTTCATTGTTGAGCATTTTTTCACTGAAGCGCAGCCATCCATCAAACTGCTTGAGATTGAGCGACACTTCGGGATCCATACGCGCTATCTGCTCACGGTCACAGCCTGAGATGTCACAGAACTTGTCGTTGACCTCAAGCCACTCGCCACTCATACCTATGCGGGCAAAACCCACTGAAGCCTGCAAAAAGGCCGCCCTATAACCCAGCTCCTGTGCCTGCAAGGTGCGATGCTCTGGCCGCTGGATTAACGGACTGGGCCAGAGCCAGTAGAGCTTTGGCGTCAGGCCATGGCTGGCACGCCATTGCAGATGAAACTCCAGTAAGCGGCCATCTTGATGCTTGAGGATCAAAAGCTGTGGCAAATGTTGTCCTGGAGTCCAAAACGGAGAGATAGAGCCAAAGCCCAGTTGCAGCAATTCCTCAGGGCTATAGCCCAGTAGCCCGGCAAGCGCCTGGCTCACCTCAAGAATATGATGGTCGTCTTTGAGTAACAGGAAAAGCCCTGAGTAAGGCTCTATATTATTGCCGGTATCCACGCCATTGATGCCTGGGATATTGTCGACGAAGCAACCACTGTCCGAGTCCAATGGCACCCTTGGCGCCAAGGCACCCGTAACTGTTATCGCTTCAAGTTCCAATAGGCGAAATCGCACTTCCCCAGCGTCATTCTTAATGGGATAACTGCAAACCCTGGTAAAACGGCCATGGCTCCCCGGCATTCGTACCACAGTCGCGCCCCGACTCCATTTTGGCAGCGACATAAAACCGCCGGGGCTGTCGGCCCTGTCGAGAACAGCAGCCATCGTGAGCCTGGTTTCCGCAGAGTCAAAATCACAGATTTCTGCCAGGTTTTTACTGGCATAAATAATGGTACCCGCATCGTCCAGTTCCGTAATAACAAGCGTTCTTGGCAATTGTTCAAGACTGGATTGCCATAATTGCAACTGTTGATTTTGCCGCTCAATCACCATCCAATGCTGCAAACGATTACCCAGATATTCACGAAGTTCGCTAATTTCGCAGCGCATGCCTGACAATGAAACAGCGACAAGATTGAAGCTTTCCATTCCCTGTTCGCGCCCAAGGGCAGTCAGTGTTCTTGCCAGCTTTTCCAGCGGTCTCACAAGGTCGATATAAAGCCAGACAAGGGCGAGCAATAATAGTGTTGTCAGCAGCGCGGCGGGCAAAAGCACTGGATTGGCACTAGGAGGCGGCGTGGCAACAATACTCAGTTGCCAGTCCTGACCATGAAGACCCGCAGCATTGACCGCACGGCTTAACTGCAAGGTTTTTAGCGTTTCATACCCTCTGGCCGGTTGGTCGCCTGCTTCCTCGCCCACCTGAGCAAGCCTCTTCCCTTGAGCGTCCGTAAGCATCACTTCAACCCGGGTAAAACCGGCTGTTTGTAAACGCATGGCTGTAGTATCCAGCAGGGACTCGAAAACTTTGTAATCCAGCGTCGCCAGCCAGTAATAGTTACCGGCTTCCTTGGCTGCTGGAGCATTGCCTTCCTGCTCTTTGAGTCGCAAGCCATCGCCTGAAATCCGGGCAAGGAAGGATACTTGTCTGCCCAATACCGTGTCCTGAGCCAGCAGTGCCACCTGAGGCAGTAACGACAACACAGGTTCGGCCTGTGGCTGCAGTTCGCGCTGAAGTTGCCTCAGGACTGGAGGGGCATTTTCATGTTCCTGGCCGGTTTGCCTATTGGCGGAAGCAAAAATGGGAGTTGAAAGCGCTTGGGATGACAATGCGTATCCCTGGTTATCTATGCTGGTACGGGCAAATATTTGCCCTTGTTCCGACAGGAGCACCAAACGGGTAAAGGCCGGTGTTAGCAGCAGTTGTTCGTCGAGATATTGGGGCAGCTTTTTCTCTTCAGCTTCTGGATGGTTTAAGTAACTCGATAACTGCACAGCCTGGCTTTGGGCAGTTAAGGCGGCGCGCCCCAACAATAATTCAAGTTCCAATTCAGTGGCAGAGGTTTGCTGCTTGAGCTGTTGAAACTGATTGGAATGATGGCGTTCCTGCTGCCCATTTTGGTAGAGGATTAAAATTACGGCCATAGCCAAACAAGCCAGCAGCGCGGCCAGCAGTTGCCGTTTGAACAGACTCACGCCCATCTCCCGCTGTTCCTGGAAATAGGTAATAACCAATAAGCCTGGTACAAATACAAAACCCGGCAGAAACTACTGAGCGGATCATCCTTGAAGTCAGCCATAGCCATCCCTTGGGCATTGAGCCAGAAGCAGAACATCCCCTTTTGCTTTGAATAGCCCTCACTATTGCCGCTATTGCAAAGTCTTGAAGGTAAAATGACCTTAAAGACTATGGCGTGCGACAACTGCAAGCTATTTAGGATAAGCATAGACAATGGATTGAAAAAAAGCGGGAAACTCTTGCCCTATGAGGAGATGGCGATTGAGCTGGCTTTGAATTATATGGATAGTCTAAGGGCCGGGACAATTGCAGAGTAGAAGGGGATAGCCAAGGAAAGAAGCACAACTGAAATGGTTTGGAACCAGCATACCTGAGTCAGCCTGAGGCTTTCGTTACCTAGCATTTCAAACAATTGGATCAAATTATTTGATCTAAAAATGCTCACTATCCACATGTTTTTAAATGTTAAAACCGCAAATCTCACACAGATAACTGATTTTTTATTGAAATTGATTCACATCAGTTTAGCGCTGTTTGATGACTGAATTTGAACGTAACCCGAAGACAAGGGAAGATACTCAGCCTGGACGTCACGCTATACCATAGCTCCCGTGCCTGAGTTCCAAAAAGAAACCCGACGAGTGTCGGGTTTCTTGAGATAGCTTAATGGTTCAAAAACAGCTGATTAGCGGGCCACGTACTCGCGGGCAATCTCAGCCGCCAACTTGGCATTGTTGTAAACCAGCTCTATGTTGGCGGTCAGGCTGTGACCTTCGGTAATTTCGGCAACTTTGGCCAACAGGAACGGCGTTGAAGCCTTACCGCCTATGCCTTTCTCATCCATTTCAGCCACTGCGCTGGCGATGGCGCCATCGATCAGTGCTTTATCCAAAGCATGCTCGTGAGGAATTGGGTTGGCAATCACCATACCGCCCTTGAGCCCCATGTCCCACTTGGCTTTCATGGCGGCAGCCACTTCTACCGGCTGCTCCAAGCGATAGTCGACACCGAAGTCACTCTCGCGGGTATAGAAAGCTGGCAGTTTATCAGTTTGAAAACCAACGACAGGCACGCCTTGCGTTTCCAGATATTCACGGGTCAGGCCCAGATCCAGAATAGACTTGGCACCGGCGCAAACCACGGCCACATCTGTGTTGGCCAGTTCCTGCAAATCGGCAGAGATATCGAAAGTTTGCTGAGCGCCGCGGTGTACACCGCCGATACCACCAGTAGCAAACACCTTAATACCGGCCATTGCGGCCAGGATCATGGTAGAAGCTACTGTGGTGGCACCGTCTGCACCTTTGGCAACAATAAAGGGAATGTCGCGGCGACTGGTTTTGATAACGGCTTCACCGGCCTTGCCTAGGTAATTGATCTCTTCCTGGCTCATGCCCACTTTGAGGCGGCCCTTGAGAATGGCTATGGTTGCGGGTACAGCGCCATTATCACGGATGATCTGCTCCACCTTGAGCGCTGTCTCAACGTTCTGCGGATACGGCATACCATGGGAAATAATGGTCGATTCCAGCGCGACCACCGGCTTGCCTTGTTCCAGGGCTGCTTGAACTTCAGGATGAATATCCAGATACTGCTTCAGCATAACGACTCCTTGATAATACGGTTTACAGAGATTTCAGACATATTGGGGTTGATAGTTGCGATATGAGACAGCGCCAACCGGGCCGCGGCCATCGCAAATTCTGTGGTTTCCAGCAATGGCCACTGCTTGAGCCAACCGTGAGCCAATCCGGCCAGGAAGGCATCTCCGGCGCCATTGGCGTTGACCATTTCCACCTGCTTGGCGCTCACCATCTGGGACTCTCCGCCATCGCTGACAAATACACCTTCACTGCCCATACTGAGGAAGATCCGCTTGACGCCCTGGTCATGGAACCAGTTAGCGATGGCGTTTAAGTCTTCTTTGCTGCGCATTTCGATGCCGGAGAGGTGCTCGGCTTCTTTGAGGTTGGGTTTGAGGGTGTGGATGGCGTTGAGGTAAGGCTTGATTTTCATCGCCTTGACACAGGAAACCGTGTCAATAAATACCGGAACTTGAGGGAAGTTGCTCAGCAGATAGGATAAGGCGGCTTCGGAAAGGTTGGTATCCAACACCAGAAGTTCAGCGCGGCGCAGCATATCTTCCAGCCCCTTGAGCACTTCGGGGCCCAATCTTTCCAAAATGGCCATGTCGTTGATGGCTACATGCATATCGGCGTCGCCATCCAGTACCGAAAGATAGGTGGAGGTCACCGCGTCTTCGAACTGCAAACTGTTGCCCATATCGACTCCGGCCTGACGACACTGGGCGGTGATCATTTCACCATAGGCGTCTTTGCCCACCGCCGTCACCAGTCGGGTATCTGAACCCAGACGAGCCAGGTTTTCGGCGATGTTGCGCCCAACACCGCCGGGTGAGCAACTGACGCTGCCGGGATTGGAATCCCCTACCCTGAGCTTGGAAGCCGGCCGGCCAAGAATATCCATATTGGCGCCGCCTATCACGACCGCAAAGGGATTCTCCGCCAAGATATACCCCTTGCCACGGATCACGCCTTTGTGAGTCAAGTTCATGATATGACCTGCGACTGCAGAGCGGGTTATGCCCAGCTGATCAGCAAGTTTTTGCTGCGGTATCAAAGGGTCAGCTTTAATAAGGGCCAGAATTTCGAGTTCACGTTCTGTCATTGGCGCTTTCCTGTGCAAACATTTGTTCTTGTGACAAACTTTTGTTTGCACAATAAACACTATGTCCGAGGCTGGCAAGCGGAATTTAACCCCTAATTACAACTTCGTGATCTACTCAGCAATTTTTAACAAGTCGAAGTTTTTATAAAAAATCCATCAATTCATACAGATACACTAAATCAACCTAGACATGTCCTGTCATAAAAACAATAAAAGTGGTTGAAGTTAACCGCGGCAAGTTTGAGTGCAACATCTGTTGTATTGTCGTAAACGGCAGGACTCAGTGTTGCTGAATAGCAGCCCTGCTTGTGGCCACGTCTGTGCTAGTGATTGCAACGTCACCCACAAAGACAGGCTACTCCGCTATCTGCCTGATGGCTTAAATGACAAGAAGTTAATAAGAAGTTCAAATGATAAGTCACTCAAATGAATATCTAGCTCGAATGATAAGTAACTCAAAGGATTGAGTAGCTATAGGAACAGATTAATAGAGAAATACTGACCTGGAAAGCGAGAATGAAAGCGCCCTTGACTGAGCGCCTTATGGGGTTTGGAGAGCAGTCGTTATTGCACTGTTCAAAAGCAGGGCCGCGGACAAGCTAACGCTGTCCGCTGACAAAAGGTTTGATAACATCACGCCTGGAAATGTCAGATGCCCAACTCTTTGAACAGATCGTCAGTGTCATCATCGGCATTGGCGGCCTTAACCCAAGGCGATTCCGGCGCTTTGCCCTGCGCCTGTTGATTGCCGTGGCGGGCCAACAACAAATCCGGATCAAACTCTTCATCGGTTTCAAACTCGGCCAGGCGGATAAACTCTGTCTTGTCCATGGCAAACTCAAGATAGAAGATATGGTTGTTTTCTGTCTTGAACGACACCCGGCGGGCTATAGGATCATCCAGGTTGGCGTCGATAGAGATGGTCAGCTCCTTGTTGATGGTCAACATCTTTGGCTGGCTCTGACTGATGGACGTTTGCAGCTCCTTGGACACCTTACCGATAAAGTCCCCCAGCATCTGATTCATCAATTCGCCCATCACATTGCCCACCTCGTCTGAGGTATGAGAGAAAGCCAACTCCTCCTCCGGCATGCCCATATGCAGCATGTAGCGGCGATAGATTTCCAACGCGGCAGCCGCTGAAAAATTGATCACCACCAGGCCTGAGAAGCCACCATCAAAAATAGAGAAACACCCAACGTCCGGCTTGAGTCGGGTACGGGTTATCTTTTGCACTATACCTGCATGGGACAGAGTGCTGGCGGTGGTAGCCGACAAGACATGGGTCACAGAGTGACAGAGTTTCAGCAAAATATCGTCCGAGCTAATGACTTGAGGTGTATTCATGAAGAGAGACCAATAATAGACATAAGGTTAATTCTGAGCCGATTTTGTTTAAAAATCAAAGTGAAAACAACAAATTAGCCCTTTACCTATGACATGTGTGATCCAACACATCTTAAGCTTTTGATATTAGAGCCGATATCCAGAATGCAGCCTCGAAGGCATGAGGTCTGTTTTCCCCTCTGTTGGCAAGATTTAACGCGAACAATGAGCGCGATCAACAAAGCAATACACACAAGGTAAAAAGGTTTCACTTGGTTTTTCCATCGCGTTATAGTCGCTGCCAACTACCTAATAAGAAATAACAAAGGAGTACAAAATGGCATTACTCAGGAAGCTCACCATTCTTCAGCGCCTTATCCTTATGTTGGTTCTGGCCGCGATAGGCACCCTGTGTTTCGCCAGTTTTTCCATCAAAGAACAGTATGACAATCTGATAACCCAGAAATGGCTGCAAAATGATGCCCAGTTGAACACGGCCCTGTCTGTAGTTGCCGCACATCGCACTCAGGCACAGGCGGGTAAACTGACTCTCGAAGAGGCGCAACAGGAGTCGGCCGCCTTGATCGGTCAGATGCGTTATGGCCGTGAAGGCTACTTCATTCTGCTGTCGGATCAGGGCAAGATCATCGCCCACGGCGCCGAGCCTTCGCTGGTGGGTCAAGCCATTGCCGGTTATCGCATCAAAGACGGCAGCAATCCGCTGGCCCAACTACAACAACAAGCCAAGGCCAATGGCACAGGCAAACTCAGCTATGAGATCCGCAACCCGGCCAGTGGCAATAGCGAAGAAAAGCTCACCGAATCCAGATATGACAAAGATTGGGGCTGGACCCTGCTCACCGGCACATATATCAGCGATGTCAACGCCACCATGAAGTCAGTCTCAATCGATTATCTGATCATTATGATGTTGATTTCAGCGCCGATTTTCATCTTCTTCCTGGTGCTCAATCAATCCATTACCGCACCACTCAAGACCGCCATCGCCGCAATGGAGGATATTGCCCAAGGTGAAGGCGACCTCAGTAAAAGGCTCGAGGGTCAAGGCCGTGATGAAGTGGCTGCACTCGCCCGTGCCTTTAACAGTTTTGTAGAGAAGATAGGTAGAACCGTCAGCGAACTGCAGCCACTTGGTGCATCGCTGGGCGAGGACGCCGAGCACCTGACAGTCGCAGTCAAGGAGTCCAACCACAGCGCCGATAACATCCACAGAGAAACCGCCAGCGTGGCTACCGCCGTGAATCAGATGCTGGCAACCACACAGGAGATGGCCAACAATACCCAGCAGGCTGCCGATGCCGCTTCCAGCGTCAAACAACAAGCCCTCAGCGGTAAAGAGACCATGGATGCAACACTGGCAAACTGCCAAGAGCTGGTGCGCGAACTGCAGGCTGCAGAAAATCTTACCGAAACCCTGGGTCAGGCTTCAGGCAGAATTGGCGGCATTCTCGACGTTATCCGCACCATTGCCGAACAAACCAACCTTTTGGCACTCAACGCCGCCATCGAAGCCGCCCGCGCAGGTACTCACGGCCGCGGCTTTGCGGTAGTGGCCGATGAAGTGCGCGCCCTTGCCAACCGGACTCAGGACTCCACCAACGAAATACACAAGCTGATCAGTGAAATTCAATCCGGTGTCAGCGCCGTTATGGAGAGTAACAGCCAAACACAGAGCCAATCCTCCGAGCTGCAAAAACAGGCCGAAGCGGCAGGCTCTGCCATGGATCAAATCCTTTCCCTGGTCGCGCAGATAAGCGATATGAATACCCAACTCGCCAGCGCTACCGAAGAGCAATCTTTGGTAACCGAAGAGATCAATCGCAATGTCAGCACCATTTCTGAGCTGACTCAAGTTTCAGTGCAAGCCAATGCCAGCAACCAAAGCGCAGCAATGTCGCTTGAGCAGATCAGCCAGAACATGCGCCGCACTCTGGGGCAATTCAAGATCTAACATCTCGAGGGGCAGAACGTATTCTGCCCCTTTCTTATTGTGATAAGCTAATACGGAGTTTGCCGTACTCGGCAGGTGATTCCGCAGCGGCGCCCATTAGGTCGCCCGGGCGAGAAAAGAGGTATTGGCTTTGCGCATGACATTGGCGGTCTATCCGCAGCTATTCACTATCCACAGTTTCAGCTCAGATACTCAGGTTCCGGCCGAGGTACTGAGCCAGCCGCTGTTTTTTATCGCCAAAACCCGCGAGGAACTCTCGGTTGTCGTCGATTGTAAACTGGAGCTCGATAGCCTGGAGCAGGAAGAAGACTGGCGTTGTCTTGAGCTTTTAGGGCCGCTCGGCTTTTCCATGACGGGTATCATGGCCAGAGTCTCGGCGACTCTCGCCGATGCCCATGTGAGCATTTTTACTGTTTCAACCTTCGATACCGACTATATACTGCTGAAGAAAGATAAGTTGGATACCGCCATTCGCGCCCTCAGAAAGCAGCAATATCAGGTTATTGAATATGGCAATTGACGGCTTGGTCGCCGGAGTATTGCAAAACGTCAGCCGTTACCGGATATTATTCAGTTAATTACATGAGTCAAAGAAGTCTATGTACGAAAAAACCGTCACTATTACCGCCAAACACGGGATCCATACCCGCCCTGCCGCACTGCTGGTAAAAGAGGCGAAACAGTACGATTGTGATGTGATGGTTGAGTGCCAGGGCAAACAAGCCAGTGCCAAGAGTCTGTTCAAGTTGCAGACACTGGGGCTCTATCAAGGCGTGTCTGTCAGAGTATTTGCCGAAGGTGAACAGGCTCGCGAAGCCGTTGAACGGGTGTCGGAACTGTTGATCACCTTAAGTTGAGAGGAACACAGATGCGCCTCGCCGGAATTGCTGTCTCATCGGGTATCGCCTTCGGAGAAGCGGTAGTCTACAACCCCTTTGACAACAGCATGGACTACCGCCTGCTGCCACTTGCCAAAATCCCTCAAGAGCTGAATAAGCTCACCCAGGCGTTGCAGCGCTTGTGCCAGCAGTTACAAACCAGCCTGGATAAACTGACCGAAGATTCAGACAACTTCCAATTGGTGGAAGCCGATCTGCTGCTACTGGAAGATGCCGAACTTATTCAACAAATTCGCGAGTCCATCAGTGGGCTGCAGTTTTCAGCCACAGCGGCGGTAGAGCGGGTCTTTGCCCACCAGGCCAGTGAACTTGAAGCGTTGGAAGACCCTTACCTTGCAAACCGGGCCCAGGACGTACGCTGCCTCGGCAGACGACTTATCAGCAGTATCAACGGCGCCGATGCCGATGGCCTGGATAAACTCAAACATGACTCCATCTTGTTGGCCCAGGATCTGACACCGGCGGAATTTGCCCTGCTGCCCCTTGAACATATCAAAGGCATCATACTGAAGACCGGTGGCCTCACCAGCCACACGGCTATCCTGGCCCGTGCCGCCGGCATCCCCGCCCTGCTTTCCTGCAACTATCAAACAGGCAATATCAATGCCGGCGATCCGCTCATTCTGGATGCCAACCAAGGTGCCTTATTTGTTCGCCCGGAGCAAACCGAAGTAACAGAGCTTAAGCAGAGATTTGAGCGCGAGCAGGCAAGACGCAGCGCACTGGAGCAATACCGGGACAGGCAGACCCAGACCCAGGACGGCAAACGTATCAGCCTAATGGCCAACGTGGGTAACCTCAATGAGATCTCCCGTCTGCCCCAGGTCGGCGCGGAAGGAATAGGCCTGTTTCGTACCGAATTCATGCTGATGGATGTCAGTTGCATTCCAGATGAAAAGGCTCAGTACAACCTTTATTGCGATGCCCTGCAGCTGCTCAACGGCCAGCCCTTCACCATACGCACTCTGGATATAGGTGCAGACAAGGAACTGCCTTGCCTGGATCAGGCAATAGAAGACAATCCTGCGCTTGGCATGCGCGGCGTGCGCTACACCCTTAAACATCCTGAAATTCTGCAGACACAACTACGGGCCGTATTGCGCGCCGCCAATCATGGTCCGGTTCGGTTGATGCTGCCCATGGTTAATCAGGTTGAAGAGTTGGACGCCGTACTGGATATGCTGGAGCACTGCAAACAGCAGCTCAGCGAGGCCGAGAAAGGCTATGGAGAAATCACCCTTGG
Source organism: Shewanella sp. 38A_GOM-205m (assembly GCF_000518445.1). NCBI lineage: Bacteria > Pseudomonadati > Pseudomonadota > Gammaproteobacteria > Alteromonadales > Shewanellaceae > Shewanella > Shewanella sp. 38A_GOM-205m. Next base: position 212,156 of record NZ_JADP01000006.1, read on the forward strand.
CATAGTGGTGGAAACCCCTGCCGCGGTTATGAACCTGCCAACGCTGCTGCCAAAGCTGGACTTTATCAGCATAGGTACCAATGACTTGACGCAATATGCCATGGCGGCGGACAGGACCAACCCTGAATTAACCCGGGATTATCCCTCATTTTCACCGGCGATCCTCAGGCTGATTGCCATGACAATAGCAGACGCCAAAGCGGCCAACATCAGGGTGTCTTTGTGCGGAGAGCTGGCAGGTGATCCGCGCATTGCGCCAATACTGATGGGCATGGGGCTGGACGAGTTGTCGGTCAACCCCGGCTCTGTGCTGGAAGTCAAAGCGGCGCTGTGCGAGGGTAACTTCAGTCAATTTGCAGACCAGGCCAAAAAAGCACTCGCCTGCACTCGATTGTCTGAATTGACATCCTTGATCTCCCTCTGTCATTAAGGCTGTTAATTCAGTATGCTAAGCAAAAATCCCCTTCCCCAACCTGAACGTTGTCGAGGGACTGTTTAACCGGAAACCAGAAGTCATCCGGAAACCAAAAACAAAAAGGACAAAACAACCCATGGGATTTTTAAGCCGGATCCGCCGCATGGTATCGGGGCAGCCCAACATAGAAGGCGGCATAAAAGTTTATGCCCCTATCAGTGGCGATATTGTTGCCATTGAAAAAGTCCCGGATGTGGTCTTCGCCGAAAAGATTGTCGGCGATGGCATCGCCATAGAGCCCAAAGGCCAGTTTATGCTGGCGCCGATTGACGGCACTATAGGCAAAATTTTTGAGACCAACCATGCTTTCAGCATAGAGTCGCCCCAAGGGTTGGAGCTGTTTGTTCACTTTGGCGTTGGTACCATAGAACTTAGAGGAAAAGGCTTCAAACGCCTGGCCCAGGAAGGCCAGGACGTTAAAGCCGGCGAACCTATACTGGAGTTTGACCTCGATTTTCTCAAAGATCAGGTCAACAGCCTGCTCACCCCTGTGGTGCTGGCTAATATGGAAGACGTTAAGTATCTGGAAAAACGCCAGGGTAGCGTCAGCGCCGGCAAAGATGTGATATTTACAGTTCAGGTTTAGATGGCTGGCAAACGGATAACGCTCAAGTGCATTATTTGTCCGAGTGCATTTGAGCTTCTCCAAGGCCACAAAAGCGCATCTGCCCCTTCCAGTACTGATAACCAAGTCTGCAAGCCATGGTAGAGCACCCATGAGACTTATTCGAACCAATCCTGAAGGCTCAACATTGCATCATCTTTCCGCTTATCTCACCTTTTAGTGATTGATTAACCCGAAAATGCTATTTATTGTCTATAAAACTCAGTATGTTAGACATAACAAATTCAAAGGTGGACGCTTGAGCTGATGCTGTTTTGAATTGCTTAAGAAGTTTTGCATCCGAACGTTAGCCATGTTGGTACGTAGCCTTTCCTGTGACAAAACGTGTTAAATAGTGGATTCATACAAGGGGCTGGACGCGCTTTTTATACCTCTTCGTTGCCGATTTAGACATAGCACTTTTCTCCAGACTATATGAGCATTGACATAGAAAATACCATGATTGACAAAACTGTTAGAGAAGAAATCCTTTCCAGGATAAAAAGGGCTGAAAAAGAACACGGGGTTCGGGTACTTTACGCCATTGAATCTGGTAGTCGAGCTTGGGGATTCGAGTCCCCCAACAGTGATTATGATGTGCGTTTCATATACGTCCATCCTAAAGATTGGTACCTAGCTGTTGACTTGGAAGATAAGAGAGATGTTATTGAATATCCCATTGTCGATGAAATTGATATCAATGGCTGGGATCTAAGAAAGGCATTGAAACTTTTTTCTAAATCTAATCCAGCATTTGTGGAGTGGCTGCAATCCCCCATCGTATATATCGAACGAGGTGCATTTGCTCAAGAAGCTCGAGCACTGCTTTCAAAGGTCTATTCTATTGATAAGGGGATATACCATTACCGGAGCATGGCTAAGGCGAATTACCGAGGTTATCTCCGTGATGAAATGGTGCCAATTAAAAAGTACTTCTATGTATTGAGGCCATTGCTTTCGATTATGTGGCTGGAAAGGTACCAAAATCCGGCGCCTATTGAATTTGAAAAACTTCGACAAATAGTCAGTGACAGAACTGAGTTAAATAGCCAGATATCACACTTACTTGAAAGAAAGAAGAGAAGTTTAGAGAAGGAGTTCGCACCACCTATACCAGAGATAAATGAATTTATTGAACTTGAGCTGAAACGATTGGAGTCTTTCTCAAATAGTACAGAAAAAGGTGAACAGACCATGGGTGAACTGAATGCATTATTCCATAAAGTACTGAGTTGACTAGTCAATTTCAGCTATCGAGTGAATTGCAGCCTGTCTCCCCCATATTAGAATCCCATATACCGTAAATTTGCGGGCTCACCTGCAAACTCAGTACAATGGCCAGTACAAAACTTGGCCACCAACTATCTGTAAAATTGGCAGTTTAGGACTTGAACATGACACCAATCAGTGAAGAATACTATTTTTTATCAAATAACTATTCAAAGGTGAACTTCGTTGTCAATATGGAAGATGATCGAGAGTTTAGCTTGTTGATGGACAAGGAAATATCAACATCTACCCCAGTGAACTTTGAATGCATTAGTTTAAAGAGTTTTGAAAGCATTGCGGCTCCATTTGATGTATCTGTCAATACAGAGATATTATTTGACTTGGACTTTCTTTCCACTTTATCTGGGTTGGAACTATATCAGACCTCTCTCATTCCCGCTAAAATTATTAACAAAGACTATATATACCTTCACTGTTACAACATCATAAATATAGAAGAAGAATGTATAGGCTTCGATTTTAGCAAGTTATCCAATATACCGTTAGAGAAAAGGTTAGCCTTTAAACCTTCTTTGGGCGCTATTGTTGTTTTCTTTCACAAATCAATAATAGATAAGCTTAATAGCGTTAAGGAAATGCAATACGTTAAACATAAGAAAGCTTCCGATTGGTCTATAGAATGGGAAATGTCCTGATTCGTAGCGAGTTTACAACTGGCGATATAACGCATCTGGTTTACCATTGACCCAAAACTGATTGAATTTAAAGCAAAATTTAAAAGAATAAGTTGTATAGATACGTTCCTTATCTGAAGGGTTCTCACCCTAAACTGCCCGCTTCAAGTGGTGCTTCCACGACAGCCTAATCAGCTCATTGGTGACAGACTCAGGTTTGGGATCTGAATTCGGGGGAAAGGTCAAACTCATCCAGTTGACATACAGACATCAGGTTGGTTTTTCTCTTTTGTGGAAAGCCAAACCTCTTTCACTGCGCCCGGGGTCACTATGCCTTGGTCACACAAAGCGCCGGCGAGACGTATGAATTGCCCCATCAAGATAGCCCTTTTCATCGGTTTTGCCTTTGTTATACTCGCTGACAATCACGAACTATAAGCAATACAGAGAAACGGACTCGTCATGACAGATAGACTCTATGGGATTAAGAACTGCGACACGGTAAAAAAAGCACGAAAATGGTTGGAGGCCAAGGGCCAGCAAGTGACTTTTGTGGATTTTCGTGAGCAGGAACTATCACAAGACACACTCAAGGCCTGGGTCGAGCGCATCGGCTGGGAGGCGGTGCTGAACAAACGCTCCACCAGTTTCCGTGCGCTGGATGACGCCGATAAGCAGGATATTGATAGTGCCAAGGCGATATCCCTGATGCTGGCCAATCCAACCCTTATCAAACGCCCTGTATTGACCCGAGGTCAAGATGTGATGACCGGTTTTAAAGAAGCCGACTACCAAGCGTGGTTCGGACTATGAGTCAGCAGGTGCTTGGACTTGCCAAGGAGTTGATCTCCAGGGCATCTGTTACCCCTCTGGATGAAGGCTGTCAGGCATTGATGGCCGAGCGACTCGCCAAACTGGGCTTTGCCAACGAGTCCATGGTGTTTGAAGATACCACCAATCTCTGGTCTCGCCGCGGTACTGAAGGACCGGTATTTTGTTTTGCCGGCCATACAGATGTGGTACCGCCGGGGGACTTGGCCAATTGGCATACTCCGCCCTTCGAGCCAGTGGTTATCGACGACTATCTTCACGGCCGCGGCGCCGCAGATATGAAAGGCTCGCTGGCGGCCATGGTGGTGGCCACCGAGCGTTTTGTGACCGCCCATCCGCACCATCAAGGCTCTATCGCTTTTCTGATCACCAGTGATGAAGAAGGCCCCTTTATCAACGGCACCACCCGGGTGATAGACACCCTGGAAGCGCGCAATGAAAAGATCACCTGGGCCTTGGTCGGTGAGCCATCCAGTACCCTCAAACTGGGCGATGTGGTCAAAAATGGCCGCCGCGGCAGCCTCACCGGCAATCTCGTCGTCAAGGGTATTCAAGGACATGTGGCCTACCCTCACCTGGCGGATAACCCAGTGCACAAGGCTGCGCCGGCGTTGGCCGAACTTGCCGCCATGCAGTGGGACAAAGGCAATGAGTTTTTCCCGCCGACCAGTTTTCAGATAGCCAATATCAACGGTGGCACAGGGGCATCCAACGTGATCCCGGGTGAGCTCAAGGTAATGTTCAACTTCCGTTACTCCACCGAAGTCACCGCCGAAGAGCTGATTAAGCGAGTCGAGAATATCCTCGATGCCCATGGACTGAATTATGAGCTTGGCTGGATCTTCAACGGCCTGCCATTTTTGACCGGCGATGGCCCGTTGCTTGAAGCGACCCGCCAAGCGATTAAAGAAGTAACAGGATCAGATACCGACCCGCAAACCTCGGGTGGCACTTCAGATGGGCGCTTTATTGCCCCTACCGGTGCTCAGGTAATAGAACTGGGGCCGGTAAATGCCACCATTCACAAGGTTAATGAGAGCGTTAAAGTCGCGGATCTCGAGCTGTTGGCCCAGTGTTATCAGCGTATCCTGGAAAAACTGTTGTTGGAGTAAGTGATGGCAAGGGGCGATTTTCTCTACGGCCTTGAGACTGAAGCAGAGCCGCAAAGGACACTGGTTAGTCTAAGCGGCAGTGAAAGCGGTTCAGGCGCTGAAGTTTGGCTGGAAGCCGAGACGGCCAAGGCCTTTCTTGAGATGCAGGCCGCCGCCGAGCAAGATGGCATCGCCCTGGCCATCTGCTCGGGTTATCGCAGCTTTGAGCGTCAACTCGCGATTTGGAATGCCAAAGCCTCAGGGAAGCGTCCTTTACTGGATAAAGACTCACTCCCTGTGGGTGACATCCGCGCGCTCAGTGATGATGAGTTAGTGGCGCTTATTTTGCTTTGGTCGGCGCTGCCTGGCGCCTCTCGCCACCACTGGGGGACGGACGTGGATCTATTCGACAACGCCCAAATCAGCAAGCATGAACTCAAGTTGGTTAACGCCGAGTATGAACCCCTGGGCCCTTGCTATAAATTGGACCTGTGGCTGGACGAGCGCGCCCCGGATTTTGGCTTCTACCGCCCTTTTCAGGCTGGCCTCAGTGGCGTCAGCCCGGAGCGTTGGCACTTGAGTTTCCTGCCAAAGGCCAAAGGGTTTCTCGAACAGTTTGATAGCGATCGTCTGCGGCAAATACTCGACCACAGTGACGTAACACTCAAGCAAGGTTTGCTTCGGCGTTTGCCGGAACTGGTTGAGACTTATGTCAGGCACGTTGCCCCATATCCGGTTGGATTCAAATAAGTACCTTTGAAGTACGTTTGAAAAAGCGAGTTTAAATAAACATCATGCGATTTCGCGCTCAGATCCTAAGCCGGCAAACTTGGGGTATCCTGTGTCCCAAACAATAAATCCGGGATACCTTTCAACAATGACTGACTTCAATCAATATCGGCAGCAAATCGAACTCAGAGGCGAAACCCTCAGCTATTTGGATATAGGCCAGGGCCCTGTGCTACTGCTCGGCCACAGCTACCTTTGGGACGCCACCATGTGGCAGCAGCAACTGCCTGTACTGGCGAAACACTACCGCTGCATAGTGCCGGATCTCTGGGGCCATGGGCAGGCAGGCGCGATTCCCGCGCATACCGAGAGCCTGGCGGATATCGCCGCCGATATGTTGACCTTGATGGATAAACTCAGCGTCGATGAATTCACTGTCATCGGCTTGTCGGTCGGTGCCATGTGGGGGGCCGAGCTGGTTCTGAAGGCGCCTTCAAGAGTCAAGGCGTTGGTGATGATGGGCAGCTTCCTCGGCTTTGAGCCCGAAGTTACCCGCAACAAATATATGGCCATGTTGGATGACATCAGCCAATTGGGGCAAATTCCTGCGCCCATGGCCGAGCAGATAGCACCTATGTTTTTTGCCGTGACCACAGCAAGTCTACGGCCGCAACTGCTGAGTGATTTCGCCAGCGCCCTGCAAAGTATTTCACCAGAGCGTATCCCTGATACCGTCGCCATGGGCAAACTGATTTTCAATCGCCGCGACGCCATGGAAGATGCCGATAACTTGACCCTGCCCTGTTTAATCATGTCAGGAGTAGAAGACACGGCGCGCACTGTGCTGGAATCCTTTCTGATGGTCGATGCCATAGACGGCGCCGAGATGGTGCAGATACCGGCAGCCGGCCATATTTCTGTGTTGGAACAGGGCGATTTTATCAACCAAGCCCTGCTGACGTTTCTTGAAAAGCATCACTGAAATCCGGCCGCGATGGATAGACCAGCGCGGCTTTATTTTCTGATACACTGCCGGAAATAAACCGGACACTGTGGTGTTCCCATAAGCTATTTTGTGAGCCTGAATGAAAATACTGAAACCGCTTTTTGAAAACAACCGCCGCTGGGCAGCCAGAATAAGCACAGAAAACCCACAGTTTTTCGAGCAACTGGCCAAACAGCAAAACCCCGAATATCTCTGGATAGGTTGTTCCGACAGCCGGGTACCCTCCAACCAGATCATAGATCTGATGCCGGGGGAAGTATTTGTACATCGCAATATCGCCAACATGGTGATCCACACAGATCTCAACTGTTTGTCTGTTCTGCAATATGCGGTCGATGTCCTCAAGGTGAAACACATCATGGTAGTGGGCCATTACGGCTGCGGCGGCGTCAGGGCGGCCATGGGTACCGACAGACTCGGGCTTATCGACAACTGGCTGGGGCATCTCAGGGATATCTACCGCCTGCACCATCAGGAACTGGAAGCCCTCAATGACAAGCAGAAGTTTGACCGCCTCTGTGAGCTCAACGTGATTGAGCAGGTCGCCAATGTCACCAGCAGCAACATAGTCCAGGAAGCCTGGGCCAAGGGACAAAATCTGTCGATACACGGCTGGATATATGGAATAGACAATGGGCTTTTGACCGATCTTGACGTCACAGTGGATGGCGGACATCAAAGGGTGGAATGATCCAAACAGACAAGGGGCGCAGCAGCGCCCCTTGCTTTATCGGTGAAATTTTACGCAGTTGGATTTTTTCCGAAAGAAAGCATCGCAGTATGTTGGCCACCCCGTTATAATTCTGCAGTTAACACGGGTGCTCAGTCATCCGGTCACCCGGCGCATTTCGCGTGACAGCCTTATGGCATAAGGCCTTTTCTGGCGTGACCCTCCCAGAGCACAACACTATCTAAGGAGACACCTTCCATGCCCGGTTTTGAATTGTTTGGTCCTGAAGAAAAACAGGAAGTAGCAGACGTCATGGAGAACGGATTCACCTTCCGTTACAACTTTGATGCCATGCGTAATGATCGCTGGAAAACCCGCGATATGGAGCAGCTCTTATGTGACAAGATGAATGTCAAGCATGCTCACCTGCTCTCCAGCGGTACTGCCGCCCTGCAAACCGCGCTGGCCGCCGCCGGTATCGGCGCCGGGGATGAAGTGATTGTTCCTCCTTTCACCTTTGTCGCTTCTGTTGAGGCAGTATTCATGGCCGGCGCCATTCCGGTATTTGCCGAAATCGATGAGACTCTGTGTCTGTCACCAGAAGGAATTGAAGCCGCCATCACTCCACGCACCAAGGCGGTAAACCTGGTACACATGTGCGGTTCCATGGCCAAGATGGACGAAATCAAAGCCATCTGTGAAAAACACAATCTGGTACTGCTGGAAGATGCCTGTCAGGCTATCGGCGGCAGCTACAAAGGTCAGGCACTGGGTACCATAGGTGCTGTGGGTTGTTTCTCTTTCGACTCGGTTAAAACCATCACCTGTGGTGAAGGTGGCGCTGTGATCACCAATGATGAAACCATCTACAACCACGCCCACATGTTCTCTGACCACGGCCATGATCATATAGGTAATGACCGCGGCGCCGAGTCTCACCCTATCATGGGCCTCAACTTCCGTATCAGCGAAATGAACGCCGCCCTGGGTCTGGCTCAGCTGCGCAAACTGGACACCATAGTGGAGATCCAGCGTCGCAACAAAAAGCTTATCAAAGACGCCATGGCGGATATTGAAGAAGTTACCTTCCGCGAAATTCCGGATCCTGAAGGCGATAGCGCCGGTTTCCTCAGCTTTATGCTGCCAACCGAGCAGCGCACTCAGGAAGTCAGCAAGGCGCTCTCCGCCAACGGTGTAGATGGTTGCTTCTACTGGTATGTCAACAACTGGCACTACCTGAAGAACTGGCATCACATTCAGCAGCTCAAGAGCCCTGCTGCCCTGCCGATCACATTAATCGAAGATCGTCCGGATTATACTAAGATTTCTGTGCCCAAATCTGACGCTATCATGAGCCGGACCATTTCCATGCTGATCAAGCTGTCCTGGACTGAAGAACAGATTGCCGAGCGCATTGCCAACATCAAAAAAGCATTTGCCCAATAACCTAAAGGGAGCTGGTTGCTATGAGTTTCAAGAATTTTAAAGTCGTCCCCAAAATGATCTTTGGTCGCGGTTCTTTTGTCCAACTGGACGAAGTGCTGGCCGCCGAGCGCAAAGAAGCCAACGACTTCGTGGTTTTCGTAGTGGATGACGTTCACAAGGGCAAGCCACTGGAAGGCCGTTTGCCTTTGAAAGAGCAAGATTTCTTGCTGTGGGTCAATGTCGATGATGAGCCAACCACAGAGCAGGTTGACAGCCTTACCGAACAGGTTCAGGCATTCAACAGCAAACTGCCTGTGAGCGTAGTCGGTCTTGGCGGCGGCGCCACCATGGATCTGGCCAAAGCCGTATCTTTGATGCTGACCAACCCAGGCGGTTCTGCCAAGTATCAAGGCTGGGATCTGATCCAGAATCCTGCGATTCACCATATCGGTATCCCTACCATTTCCGGTACAGGTGCCGAAGCTTCACGTACTGCGGTGCTGTGCGGCCCTGAGCGTAAACTGGGTCTGAACTCTGACTACACAGTATTCGATCAGATCATCATGGACTCCGAACTGATTGCCGGCGTACCCACAGACCAATGGTTCTACACAGGTATGGACTGCTATATCCACTGTGTTGAGTCTCTGCAAGGTACCTTCCTGAACGAGTTCTCACGCGCCTACGCCGAGAAGTCCATGGATATGTGCCGTGAAGTATTCCTGGGCGATCACCCTGAGAAAGACGACAAGCTGATGATGGCCTCCTTCATGGGCGGTATGAGTATCGCCTATAGCCAGGTAGGTGCCTGTCACGCGGTTTCTTACGGTCTGTCTTATATTCTGGGTTATCACCACGGTATTGGTAACTGTATCGCCTTCGACGTACTGGAAGAATTCTACCCTGAAGGGGTTGAAGAGTTCCGCGCCATGATGAAGAAGCACAACATCCAGTTGCCTAAAAACATCTGTAAAGACCTGCCGGACGAAACCATTGCCGCCATGGTTAAAGTCACCAAGAGCATGGGTCCTTTGTGGGCCAACGTCTATGGTGACAGCTGGCAGGAAAAAGTCACCGATGAGATGCTGACCAAGCTGTTCCGTCGTATCTAAGCCGGTAAATGACTGCTATGATTAGGGCTCTTTATGAGCCCTTTCTTCTTGAATACTAGGAAAATTGAATGAAAGTCACCCTGTTGATCCCTGCACGCTATGGTTCCAGCCGCTTTCCCGGCAAACCTCTGGCACCGATTAACGGTAAACCTATGATCCAGCACGTTTATGAGCGCGCAGGACTGGCCAAAGGGTTGGATAACATCTATGTGGCAACCGATGATGTACGCATCAAGGACGCTGTAGAGGCCTTTGGCGGCAATGTTGTGATGACCGGCGCCGAAGCGGCCTCCGGCACCGACAGGATTAACGATGCCATTACCCAATTGGGGTTGGCGGATGACGATCTGGTGATCAATCTGCAAGGGGATCAACCCCTGATTGATCCCATCTCCATAGAGCAGATCATCAGTCTGTTCCAGCGTCATCCCGGTGAGTTTGAAATGGCCACCCTCGGCTATCAGATCACCGAAGAGGAAGAGCTGGACGATCCCAAGCATGTGAAGATGGTGTTCGACAACGAATTCTATGCGCTTTATTTCTCCCGCGCTCGGATCCCATTCGGCCGTGATGTCAGCGACTACCCTGTCTACAAGCATCTTGGGGTTTATGCCTACACCCGTCGTTTTGTCGAGACCTTTGCCAAATTGCCTTTGGGCAGACTGGAAGATCTGGAAAAACTGGAGCAACTGCGGGCCCTGGAATATGGTCACAAGATCAAGGTCGCCATCAGCGCATTTGACTCGCCAGAGGTAGATACACCTGAAGATATCCGCCGCTGTGAACAGCGTCTGGCCGTAGACTGAAGCAGGTAGCAAGAGATGGAAATGTCATCTTTGGAAGTCTGGTTGATCATCATTTTGGTGATAGGCGTTATTGCCAGCAACCTGGCGGTGCTCAAGTACAGTGCCAAGTTCAAAATGCCGCAATTTGGCCAGCACAGTAAAGACAAGCAGATAAAACGTAAGGGTGAAACCGCTGACAACACGGATAAAACCCCGAGCTCCCAGACTGATGGAAAACATCAGGACAAAAACAAAGACTGACACAAAAAAGGCGCCATTGGCGCCTTTTCCATCTCTACTTGAAGCTAGACTTGAACAGGGCTTAGGCTCAATAAAACTGCACATCGGAAACCCTGGTCAACCGGACACCATCAACCACCATCTGCCAGTCGCTTCCAACCCTGTGTGGCGGCTCTGACACTTCAAAACGACTGGAGATAAAACCGATCCCTACTTCAAAGTCGTTACCATCAAACTTCTGGATACCACCACTTATCGAGGTGCGGCTGTTGCCATCATAACGTTGATACTCCACAGAGCCATCGTGCTGAATAAGCAGATACATGTCAGCACTCTGCCACTCTCCGGCATATTCGGCCTTGTCCAGCGGCAAGGGCTGGCCGCAACCGCCAAGGAGCCAGGCAAAAGCCAAAACCAGCATATATTTGAGACCGGAACATAACCCGCTCAGTTTTCTGGCTTTAGATGAGTAAACAGATGAAGGAATTACCGCTGAGTCGTACATGACAAAACTCCTTTTAATCAGATCCTGAAACGATTAGTGACGAAAGCCGCTGGCGAAAAAGGTGTTTCCACAGGCAGGGCAAGACATTTTAATGGGTAACGGCTGAAATCCAAGTAAAACCATGATGCACAGCCCAACTGGTACTGCTAACCAGTTGCCGGCAAAACGAGAAATGATCTTGGCTTCAGTGATATGGTCGGTTTGGGGCTGAAACGAACATGCCTGACAATGACAGGCGTTGTAATGCTTGATGATGCGCTCAAGTCTCACAAAAGGCTCCTCCCTGAGTCATACGGCTTATTTATCGGCAGCCGTTGCAGCAACAACAGAACTGACCGATAAAAACCAATAGCCTACCCTTTCCAAATCAAGCTACCCTAAAGCCAATAACAGTGCAAGCCAGCCTAAAGGACTAAAATTGTTGATTTTGTTGCCTATAAAAACAACCAGAGCAAAGAAAAGGCTACCTCGGGTAGCCTTATTCATGGTTCATCGCGGATCTCCGGGGAACGCCTCTCTGACTTTCAGAAAGAAGTATTCGGTATCCCGGTAGCCATAGCCCATTCGCTTCAGCAGTTTGATTTTGTTGTTCATCCCCTCTAGTCGGCAGGTGTGCAACGGATGAACCGCTGAAGCAACTATGCCATGAAGATAGTTTTTAAGACGCTGGCCAAATTGGAGTAGTGGCCTGATACCGCTCTCTCTGACTTGTTGCCACCAGAGGTTCCATTGAGCCGTGGCTTCGGCTTCATCTGTGCAGTACCACATCTCCTTGAGTTGCTCCCTGAGC